>CAZHLB010000524.1:0-5209 GCA_964533005.1 uncultured Saprospiraceae bacterium | reverse complement strand
TTCCCCCTCCATTTTCGGCACTCATGCGATGCAGCAAATCGGCAACCGCCGTGCGCTATGGGCAGGCAACGCCAACGCCGACCGGAAGCTGTTTTCCAGGGCGACGTGAACGACACGGATGCCGTGTTTTTCGAAGTGATTCTCGCCCCCGGCAACTCGACGTTCTCGCCGAATTTCATCTTTGACGGCTATCACGGCGGCGACACGAACATGGATGGCAGGGTGATTTTCCAAGGCACGGACAACGACGTTGATTTCATGATTTTCTTCAACGTGCTGCTGCATCCGCTGAATGCGAGCTTCTTGATTAACTATATTTTTGAGGAGCAGCTGCCTTGAAAATGGTAAATGGTGAATGGTGAATGAAAAAGCCCGTTTCGAGCAATCGGAACGGGCTTTTCATTTACCATTTATCATTCCTTCGGTTCGGGCGCTTCGTCGGCTTTGCTCAATTCTTTCCAGGTTTGCGTGATATAGCCGGTGACCCGGTGGATGTTCCAGGAAGGCAGGAAATCGGGCAGGTCGGTGAGAATTTGGATGACGACCTGTTTGATTGGAAGGGTGGGATTTTGCTGGAAAAGCTCCTCGGTCATTTCTTCGACCCTGTTTTTTTGGGCTTTCCAGTATTTTTGGGCGAAGAGTTTATGCTCTGCATGGCGTTTAATCAAGCGTTGGGTTTGCTCGGAAAACCGAGGCATTTCATCGTGGGTTGCCACACTGGGTAATTCCAAAACTTCCGTTTTCATGGACAAGCTATTTTTTGATTCAAGAATGTTTCAGTTTGATTTCAAAACCGTCGTAAAAGCGGTTCGGGTCAAAAGGGGAGCGAATATTTCCAATCATGCCACTGATTTTGAAATGCCGTTCAATATCGGCTTTTCTTTTTTGAAAGATGCCGTTGTAAACTCTCAAGCGCCGTTGCTCATCCGCTCTAATTTGCACGACGGCAGCTGGGTGCGACCGGAAAAATTCAAAAAGGACAGCAGCGACTGTTGACATAATTTTCCAAAAGTCGCCATTGTTCGTTTCGAGGTCGTCCCGAAATTCGCCTTCATCATACACACCTAACGCCAAATTGTATTGATTGGCGCTCATTTTCTGGAACTCGACAGCCATATCGAAAATCCCGTTTTCACCTTCGCTTTGGAAAGGGAACAGCGTATTTTCAGCTTCGGAAACAAATGAGTAGTGATTGGTTATCATTTTGTGAGTTCTCTTGAGTTCATAGTTGCTGCAAGTCTAAACAAAATATTTGTTGAGCGTCTAATTGAGCAGAGCCTGACCTGTTTTCTGAACACCCTACCCGCTCACTTTTGCCCTGTTCATTCATTCAAAATCAATCTTACCAATTATGAAAACAGTGCAATTTCCATTTCTCATGGCTGCAACAGCCACTGCTACTCCCAACATCGAAAACGTGCTTGACACGTTTGCCTGCTTCGGCAGGGGCGACGTGCCAACCATTTTGGCGAAACTGACGGACGACGTAGAATGGCATCATGGCGGCGACGAGTCGCTCATTCCCTACGCAAAACCTTACTTCGGCAAGGCTGGGGCGGCTGAATTTTTTCAAACGCTGGGTCAGAGCATTGCGGTGACAAACATGGCGCCCACCAATTTCCGGCAGGTTGGCGATGACGTTCACCACGACTTCCACGTGGAAGCCGACGTTCCCTCCACCGCCAAATCGTTTGTCGTGGATGCCCAGGTTGTCTGGGGCTTCGACCAAAACGGGAAGATTTGCAGCTACCATTCGATGGGCGACTTTTCGCCGGTTGAAGAGGCTTTCAGGAAGTAGTTAACAATCAGTCACCCCCCTGCCCCCCTCAAGGGGGGTTGACGCCGTTCTTTGATTTGCACCAGGGATTTGTTTCCAGTTGCAAATCAAAGAACGACTTCAACCCCCCTTGAGGGGGGCAGGGGGGTGACTGCCGCACTCGCCATGAAAAAGAAAATCCTCCTCGCCCTCGTGCTGGCGCTCGTTGCCTGGGTCGCCTTCGACCTGCTCGTTCCGAGAAAAAACAGCCTGCGCCAATTCGACCCGGTCGCCGTCGGCAAACTCGACGCCGATATGTGGCGCTCGTACTATGAAAAGCGAAAACTGCGGCTGTTCTGGCAATTGGCGAAACTGCAACGGGAGCAGTTCAACGCACCGTTTTGGCGCTCATTTCCAATGGCTTACAAAGCGACGAAAGCAGCCTTCGTTTTCAAAGACGGGAAAAATCGCACTGACTATGCGAAGGCGTTGCCCTACTTAGAAAAGTATTACACCGCCATCAACCACCTGAACAGCGAGCCTTTCGACGTGGCTGAAATCTCAAAAATGGAGTTGGAATGGTGGATAATCCGGCGAGAACCGGCGCAGTTCACGACGGCAGATTGGGAGCGGATTTTGGCGGAAGAGGCTGGGAAAATGTATCACCAGCCTGCCAACTTGTTCGCCGATTATGCCCGCCTGCGCACGGAGGCGATGGTTTTGCGGGATGAAAAAGGGAAGAATATCACGGAAGGCGATTGGCTGAAAATCAACGAAATCCTTATTCGTTGCTGGAACTCGCTGCATGAGGCGGCGCAGATTTGAGAGGGTAGGGGCGCACCTTTTCGCAGCTAAACCATTGAAAATCAAAACTTAAAAATCATGGCAACGACCAATTATTACGAGTTCCTCGACCGCTTCGAAGCGCCTTGCGACATCGAAACCGCCTGGTCGTACATTTCCCAGCCGGAAAACTACCCGAAGTGGTGGGGTAAGGTTTACAAGGAAGCCATAAAAACAGTGGCGGAAAATGGCGACGAAACGGTGAAGGTGGTCGTGGGCGGCTTCCTGCCATATACGTTGACCATTTTCAATCGCAATACCTTGAAAAAGAAGCCTTTCGAGTTGCATTTCGACGCTTGGGGCGATTTGCAAGGCAAAGGAATTTGGCTGCTGGAAACGCTTCCGAACGGAAATACGCAGGTGACTTTCGACTGGCGGGTGGCGGCGGACAAAGCAGTGATTCGGTGGTTTAGTTGGATGCTCAAGCCGCTGTTTCGGGCGAACCATAACTTTTGCATCGTGGAGGCAGAGAAGGGTTTGAGAGCGGATTTGAGCAAGCGAACCGTGAGTGTTTGACAAAAAAAGGCGAAAGCGGCAGTGCCACTTCCGCCTTTTTTCGTGTTCGCAAGGCTCATTCTGCGAAGATGGTATCAATCGGAATGCGGATTTCGAGGTTTGGGTCGTAAAGTTCTTCGCCATGCGAATAGACTTCATACTTGTTCGGTGCATCGTAAACGTAGATGGTTTTCAATCTGGGCAACACAACCCAGCAGGATTTCACGCCGAAGGAGAAATAATCATTGGTTTTCTCCAGCAGCACATCCAAGGGTTGGGTAGGCGAAAGGATTTCGATAGTTGCTAAAGGCGGGTCTTTTCGCTTGATTTCATCTTGCGAAAAATCAACCTGTTCCAACGGACAAATGCAGATGTCCGGTACCGATTTTTCGCCTGGCGTATCAAGTGTAAGCTCGGTAAAACACTCAAACTGGTTGGAATACTTGTTATACAGGTAATTCGACAACCGGGTTTGGGAGCGGGAGTGTAGTTTGCTTGGCATTGGCTTTCCTGTTTGAATTTCGTATGGAGATGTTTCAGTGATTTCAGTTTCCAAAAACATGGCGATTATTTTTTGACAAACCTAAACAAAAGCGTTTGTAGATGAAACGCTTTAAGTCGAAAATTTCCCAAACAGTCAATCAAACAAAACCACCTGGTTGCTCGCAAAAACAGCCTCCTCCTTCCTCCTCGAAACCGGCGCAGCCGCAGGCGGCAACACCCGCTTCACCACCCGCAGCCGGTGCGTGTACCTTTCCAATTCTTCATTAAAAATGCCGTAGTGGTCAATTTTATCAATCCGCACCTGCTCAGCGGCGTGGATGATTTTGCTGTCGGGCAGCAGGATGCCAACGTGGGAAACGTTGCCTGCGTGGTTTTCAAAAAATGCCAGGTCGCCGGGCTGCGCCTGTTCCATGAAATCAATGAGGTCGCCTTGGCTCACCTGTTGCTCTGCCTCCCGGTGGAGCGAAATGCCAATCATTTTGAAAACGATTTGCGTGAAACCCGGTGCATCTATGCCCATCGGCGAGCGACCGCCCCAGTGGTACGGTGCGAACAAATAGCGCCGGGCGATTTTGAGCGCCAGCTCAATGCGAGGCTCTAAGTTTTCAGGAAAAACGGCTTGCCCGGAGTAGAAATAAGTCTTGCCATCGAAGCTGAATTTCATCCCGTCGAAATCGGGCAGACGAGCGCCCAGCGGAATGGGCATGTGAAAATCATCAGACATCAAAGGCTGGAACAAGTCGAGGCAGTAGGCAAATTTTTGCTGGAAAAGCTGCGCTTCGGCATTGGTCAGCGGCTGGATTTGGCGAGCCTGCACCCAGCCGATGCAGTTGTCCCAGGTGCAGCGAACCTTCGACCAGGACCTGCCTTTTTGCTCCAGGATTTCCACGATTTCGCCAAAAAGCAACTGGCTCACCTGCTCGCTTCGGTCGGCGGGGCTGCTTCGGACAGGCACTAAGCTGAGGTGGGAAAGAGCGTAGCTCATGTTTGTTTCGGAAGAGAGAGCGATGATTTTTGCCGGAAAATTTTTGAAAAAAATTTTCCGGCAAAAATCATCGCTCTCTGAATTGTCCTTTGGCTTGAAACTCGAAACCAAAAATACTATCTCCTTCCAGAGCGCCGTTGGTCAACTCTGTAATTTCAACCTACCTTCGCCGTCTTCGCCACGAATTACACGGATTTTCACGAATTTTTCTTCCTGATAATCAGTCAAATCCGTGAAAATTCGTGCAATCCGTGGCAAGAATGAAACGTGTGTTTTTTATGCAAAGAGTTTTGACCGCCGTTACTTTCAGCCTCTGTTTTTTCCTTTCCGCCCAGGCGCAAGACCGCTCCTTCAGCCAGTTTTACGCTTCGCCGCTGACGCTGAACCCGGCGCTGACCGGCGCTTTTGAAGGCAAATACCGGGTCGGCGCAATCTATCGTGACCAGTGGGGGAATGTGATGGAAAATCAATACGCCACCTTTTCCACCGCCCTCGACTTGCGCTGGCGCATGAACCGGACGGCGAAATTTAAAGACCACGCCGCCATCGGGCTTTTGTTTTTCAACGACAAAGCGGGGGCTTTGCAATTCAGCACTACACAAATCGCCGTTTCTGCTGCCTATCAC
>CAZHLB010000523.1:0-5222 GCA_964533005.1 uncultured Saprospiraceae bacterium | reverse complement strand
CAATGCCTTGGCGCATGAGCAATTCGTGCAAATCATCGGTGACTTCGAATTCATTTGGAGAACTTGCTTGGGAATATGGTTCTTCTTTGGAAAAACGAATCCCCGGAAGCAGGGAAGGGGAAAGGTCAGCTGAAGTATAAAGCGAAAGGTTATTTTGTCTCTGCATGAATGGATGTGTTCGAGTGGTGATTATTTGAACCATTGACGAGACAAAGATGTGGCTGGGCTTTTCCTGTTGTTGGAATCTTCGTTGAATCCGGCAGAAGTGTCGTTGAAAACGTTCCGAAATGCGGTAGGATAGATGAGTGTCAGGGCATTGTAATCCGACATTCCTGACAGTGCCCTCAAAGCAGGTTTAGCCGCTCCAGCAAAGCTGCTTTGTATCCCTCGGCGATTGGCAAATATTTGCCGTTGATAACCACCCGGTTGCCCTCCTCGACTGCATTAATTTTATCGAGCGCAACGATGTGACTGCGGTGAATGCGAAGAAATTTTCCAACAGGAAGGCGGTCTTCCACCTGGCGCAAAGTCGAATGGATGAGATGCTTTTTGCCATCCAATTGAAACACAACGTAGTCGCCCATAGCCTGCACCCACAGAATTTCGTCGAAGGAAATTTTCAGCAGGGAGTTGTTCGTGCGAACGAAAATACCGTCTCCTTTTTCAGTGGAATTGAGTGGCAGGTTTTGCGTGTCAAAAATTTCCCTTGCATGATTGACCGCCCTGAGAAAACGGGGAAAAGCAACTGGCTTGGCAAGGAAATCCACCACGTTCAGCTCGAAGGCTTCGAAAGCGTAATCTTTTTTGGAAGTCACCAGGATGACTAATGGATGAGTAGGCAGGCTGCGCAAAAATTCCAGTCCCGACAAGCCGGGCATTTCCACGTCGAGCAATAGCAAATCCACAGCCTGTTTTCCGAGGAAATCAAGGCTTTCAAAACCATCGGCGCATTCGCCCACCACTTCCAGGAAGGGAACCTGGGATGCCATTTGCCGCAAAACTGTTCTTGCTAATTCGTTGTCATCTACGATAAGACACTTCATATTAAGTCTGTTTCCCTCTCGCTCTTATTTCTCGCAAAAGTAACTTTTTAGCTTGCTCACCATGAAAGGCTACCAAAGATTTACCTGATACTCGCAGGCGTTTTGAATGGCTAAATGGTTGAATGGTTAAATGGTTGTTCAGCCATTTAACCATTCAACCATTTAACCATTTAACCATTCAGCCATCCAAATGCGAGTCGTTATCCAACGTGTTTCCGAAGCCTCCGTCGCCATCGAGGGGCAGGTAAAATCAAAAATCGGCAAAGGCTTGCTGCTTTTGCTCGGCATTGAAACTGCTGACAGTCAGGAAGATATTGACTGGCTCTGCAAAAAAATCAGCCAGCTCCGCATCTTCGGTGACGAGCAAGGCTTGATGAATTTATCGGTGCAGGATGTGCAAGGCGAATTGCTGGTCATCAGCCAATTCACCCTCCATGCCAGCACAAAAAAGGGGAACCGCCCCTCCTTCATTGCGGCAGCAAAACCAGACGTTGCTATTCCTTTGTATGAAAAATTCGTGGAGACTTTGCGGCAGGTTTCAGGGCTGCCTATCGGGACGGGCGAGTTTGGAGCCGACATGAAAGTGAGCTTGCTGAACGATGGGCCCGTGACAATTTGGATGGACTCGAAAATGAAGGAATGAACTATGAATGATGAACATGAAAAAAGCCTCGAAGCTTGCTTCGAGGCTTTTTTCATGTTCATCATTCATAGTTCAATACAAGTAGTCCAGTGCAGTTTCGTCATTGTTGTTGAACGGGCGGTCATTGCCATTACCGATACAGGCAAGCATCCACGAACCGGAATCGGGGCCCGTAGGTGTGCCGGGAATATGGATGGCGCCAACTCCGCCAGAGCCTTCGTTCACTGGCGACCCGCCGCAACTGAACGACCTGTCCATGTAATCCGTGTGGCGGAAGCCGATGCAATGCCCGAATTCATGGGCGAAGACACTGGTCAGCGTGTTGTTGTTCCAATTTTGGTACTGCTTGTTGAATTTCACCTGCGGGTACGGATTGCCGCCGCTGGGAAAGCCCGCCGAAGCGATGTAGCCACCGCCGTTGACGATTTTGACGTTGATATCGCCGCCGCCGCCACTTCCAATGTAATTGAAATCGAGTTGCAGGTTTTCCGCATCGTAGCGGATGACGGCATTTTGAATGGCAGAAACCACATTGGCATTAGCGTTTCCGCTGTAGCTGACAGTGATGGCACGAGGCGCCGTGACCAAATTGGTCGTGTGATACTGCTCGGTTTCCGCAATGCGCAGCGAATGAGCGATGGCGAGATTGCCAATTTGCTCGCGGGTCAGAACGATGTCGCCTTCCACGAGGTAGCCCTCCTCGATGATTTGGACGTTTTCGTTGCTGAAGCCCATGTCAGCGATTTTTTGCAAAACATCTTGCGGGACAGTCTGCTGGGCGAGTTCGGTGCTGTCTTTCGTACAGCTTGAGATGAGGATGCCGGCGGCAAGCGCCAGGGCGAATAATTGTTTAAGTTGCTTCATGATGAAAAATTGATTTGGTTATCAAAAAGTAATTGAAAAAGCTGATGAGAAGGAGAAGAAGTCGGGATAGATTTTCCGCCCAAAAAAACGGCGGCTCGGAACGCAGGAGAGACAGGATGTTCATTCCCGGACAAAAATAGGCTTACAGATTTTAGAATCAAGCCTTGCTCTGAAAATTAGTTTGGCGTTTGGGCTTTTCTGCCAAATTTGTGCGAATGAGAAGGTTTTACATTTTTCTATTGCTGATAGCTTCAATCGCTTCGCTTCAAGCTCAACCTGACGAAAACTCGACCGTCCAAAGGCTGCCGCAGGTGGAATTTGGGCAAACCGGCTTAGACCTTTCGCTCAACAAAGTCCGCCTGTTGCATCATCTCCTGCCGCAACTCGACGGCTCAGCGCTCGTCCTTTCCATCAAAGAAGACGCTTTCGACACCGCCGACATTGATTTCAAGGGGCGTTTTTTGCCTGCTGAATTTGCCTCGCCAGAAGTCCAAATTCACGCCAGTGCAATGGCGACCATCGCTGCCGGTGCAGGCAATTCCGACCCCACCGGGCGTGGCGTGGCAAGGGGTGCTCAACTTTCTTCCTCTGATTTTGCCAACCTGATGCCCGACGAGGACGCCTATTTCTTGAGCCAAAACATCTCCGTCCAAAATCACTCCTACGGCACAGGCATCGAAAATTTCTACGGTATCGAAGCAAGGGCTTACGATGAGCAATGCCGCAGTTTGCCGTCTTTGCTTCATGTTTTTTCGGCAGGCAATCAAGGCGAACAGGCTTCGCAATCAGGCAATTATGCAGGCATCGGCGGCTTCGCCAACCTCACCGGGCAATTCAAGCAATCGAAAAATACGATGACGGTGGGCGCTTGTGATTCGCTCGGGCAGGTCGTGCCGCTCAGTTCCCGGGGACCCGCTTTCGACGGGCGCATCAAGCCGGAACTTGTTGCCTACGGGCACGGCGGAAGTTCCGGCGCAGCGGCTTTGGTTTCGGGAATTGGGTTGCTGGTGCAGCAGGCTTTTTTGGAAAAAAATCAAGGCGAGATGCCGCCCTCCGAGTTGGTTCGGGCGGTGCTGGTCAACAGCGCAGACGACGTTGGGCGACCGCAGGTTGATTTTGAAACGGGCTTCGGCAATGCCAATGCGCTCGCTGCCGTGCAGACGGTTTTGGAAGACCGTTTTAAAATGGACAGCGTGAGTCAAAATGAAGATTTTTTTACGGCGCTTGTCGTGTCATCAGGCGTACGCCAGGTGAAAATCACCCTCGCCTGGAACGACCCGCCTGCGGCGGAAAATGCAAAAAAAGCCTTGGTCAACGACCTCGACCTGGAAGTGCTCGACGTCTGGGGTCAAAGCAATCTGCCATGGACGCTCTCCGTCGCTCCGCATTCCGACTCTCTGCGGCTCGACGCTCGTCGTGGCAGAGACACCATTAATAATGTAGAGCAAATCACGCTTGACAGCTTTTCCGGACTCTTGTATGTCCGGGTGCTTGGCAGCCGAATTGTCGGCGGCGGTAAGCAAACCTTCGCCCTCGCCTACCAATTCGACACCCTCAAAACGGTGCGGTGGGTGTTCCCTTCCGGCAGCGACTACCTGCTTCCAAACCAGCAAAATTTGCTGCGCTGGGAAAACCTTTGGAACCCGGCCATGGGCAATCTGGAAGTTCTTTTTCCACCTGAAAACGATTGGCAAACGATTTAAAATCAATTCAATCTCTCCACCGGCTCTTTCGCCTGGGCGACGCCCGACCGCACGGGTTTGGCGCAATTTCGCTTCACCGCAAGTGCTTCCACCTGGCTTTCCGACACCTTCACCATCGCCGAACCCCTGCGCCCGAAAGTCGGCTTCGACTGCCCCGACTCGCTGCTTTTTTTCTGGCAACCCACCCCCTGTGCGACGGATTACCAAATTTTTCAACTCGGTGACCGATACCTCGAACCACTTGCCGTCACCTCCGACACGCAATTTATAGCCGATGCGGCAACCAAAATGGCGACCACTCACTTTGCCGTTGCACCTCGTTTTGAAGGAAAAACCGGCGCTTTGAGCTATGCTTTCGACTACGCAAAACAAGGCGTGGGCTGCTACCTGAAAAGTTTTTACCTGCAAAACGTGCTCGGCAGCACGGCAACTTTTGCTGCCGAAATCGGCACGACGCATGGCTTGGCAGCGGTGGTTTTTGAAAAGGAAGAGGGCGGCGAATTTGTCCCGAAGCAAGAAATTTCACCTGTCGAAAGCCTTTCACTGACGTTTGAAGACGCCTCGCTCCGGCAAGGCGTCAATCGCTACCGGCTGCGGCTTTTGCTGGAAAATGGCGGGGAAGTTTTGAGCCAGGTGGAGGTGGCGCATTTCCTGGAAAGTGCGTCCTACTTAGTTTTTCCGAACCCGGCAGCGCCGGGCGAACCCGTGTTTTTGCTGTCAAAAGAACCGAGCGAGGCGAGGGTTCGCCTGCTTGATGCGCAGGGAAAATTGGTTTTTCAGGGAGCGGCGACGGAGCAAATGTTGGCTTTGCCAAGTCTTGATTTGGCGAGCGGGTTGTATTTCATCGAGGTGTTAGACGGAGGAAAAAGATGGGCGGGTAAACTGCTAGTAGGCGGCTAAGCGAGTAGGCAAGTACATGAGTCACCCCGAATTTTCTAACCTGTTGTTTTCATGCCGTGAGTGCCGTCT
>CAZHLB010000522.1:0-5228 GCA_964533005.1 uncultured Saprospiraceae bacterium | reverse complement strand
CACCTTTTTTTGCCCGAAAGAAAAATAACTGAATCCAACTAACTGGCTATAACACAGGATGAAACAAACCAACTCGAATTGGCTATGACACAGAAAGGCTTTACACTCAAACTAGTATCCTTTGTATTTTTTTCGCTAACCGTTTGCCCGATGTTCGGGCAAGTTGCGGCTGAAAACAGCGAACCAATCGCAGAAGCACGCATCAACAACACAAGCGAAATCCAACTCAGGGATGAAATCGTGGGGTACGCTCAGAAACACCTCGGCACGAAGTACCGTCCCGCCGGAAAGACGCCGGGCGCTTTCGATTGCTCCGGTTTCGTCTATCACGTCATGAAGGAATTCGAATTCCGCATGGCTTCGTGTTCGGGCTTGCAAGAGCGGCAGGGTAAAAAAATTACCCGTGAGGAAGCCCAACCGGGCGACCTTGTATTTTTCCGCCGTAGCAAAAAGACCCGTGTTTTCCACGTCGCCATGGTTTTGTCGAACGAAGACGGCAACCTGACGCTCATTCACAGCACCTCCAGCCGGGGCGTCGTGATTGACAAGCTGAAGGAGTCCGCCTACTGGCGCTCGAAAATCATGACGGTGAGAAACGTTTTGGGCGGCGAGTAAATCCGGCTGAAATTCAGCCTTTTGCAAAAATGCCCTGCATGAAGATGGCTTCGTGCAGGGCATCTGTTTTTTAGACAAGAGCAGAACCGTTGCCTAAATCTTCACGATTTTCCTGACGACCATCCACTCGTCGAAAAGCAAGCGGACAAAATAAACTCCCTCCGCTTCGTCCGACAAATCCACGACTCCGCCGCCGAGCATCTCCTGTGTTTCGACCAGGCGTCCCATGCCATCCAAGACTTGTGCTTTGAAGCGATTGGGAGTTTGAGTTTCCACTACGAAGACGCCGGAAGTGGGATTCGGATAAATGCTTATTTCAGCTTCCTCTATCTTGTCATCCGTGTCAGACAAGCCGCAGCTTTCAAGCACTTGTCCCGAGCTATTGCAACCTTCCGCATTGCCGGATAGTATAGTCCAGCCATAATAAATCGCCATCTGGTTGCAGACGCTTTGAACACCGCAAAGGGAAAGCAATGGGTTGTTCTCTATGATTGCCCAGTAGCCGGTTACATTGGTAAAGAACTCGACGCTGTCTATGCCGCTCAGGCTGGTAAGCGAGGGGTTATTTTTGATTTCTATTTTTCGAAGACGGCGAAGACCTTCCAAGCCGGAAAGGCTCGTCAGGAATGAATTGTTCGTGATAAACAAACCGTTTCCCACATGACGGAGATTTTCCAAACCGGCGAGATTTGCAAAAGGCAGAGCTCCTATCTCAAAATTTATCCTAACAGAATCAAGTTGGCTTAAATCGGAAAGGTTAGAAATTTCCAATAGCGGAAGAGCATAAATGCCAATGCTTCCACCCACCGTGCGAAGATGATTTAATCCCGCCAAATTGTTCAGAGACTCATTGAAGGAAATAATGACGCTCTTTTTAATAGTGGTGAGGTTGCTCAACGCATTTATGTCCATAAGTTTTGGGTTGCGAGAGATATATACAGTGCCATCGAGCGTGTCTGAAAAATTAAAAGGTCCTATTTTTTCAAGGAGGGCATTGTCCGATATTTCAAAGTTGTCGGTTATGGTGTGAAGATTAGACAAGCCCGCCACGTCTATCAGTGCAGGATTTTTACTTATCAATAAACTTCTCGCTTCTTCCAGCTTTGTCAAGTGGTTGAGATTCGCCAAGGCAGCATTTGAAATTATGTCCAGATAACCTACGGTAGCGAGGTTATCCAACCCGCTCAAATCGGTCAAACTGAGATTCGAGCTAATCTCAAAAACTTTCCCGACCGAGGTCAAATTAATTAAACTATCCAAACTGGTCAAACTTTCGTTCTCGGAAATGGTGATGTCGCCTTCCACTTGGGTGAGACTTTGCAAGCCCGCCACGCTGGTTAGTTTCGGGTTTTTGTAGATAAACAACTCTCCGTCGGGTGCTATGTTTTCCAGCATGCCTTGTGAGCCGAGGCTTTCCAACAGGGGGTTGTATATAATCTGAAAAGTTTTGCTTACGATAAGTTTTGCGAAACCATCCAAGCTAACCAAAGCACCGTTATTGCTAATGATGACATGTCCTTTTGCCTGTGTCAAATTGTTTAAACCGTTGAGGCTTGGCAAGCTATTGTTGCTTGCAATGAGTATGTCACCGCCTACACTGTCAAGGTTGTTCAAGGCACTCAAGTCAGTTTGAATAGGGGTTCCATGAATTGTAAGAGTTCCGCCAATTGAAGTCAGATTAGACAAACCGTCCAGGTTGGAAATGTTGCTACCCGTGATTTTAACGTCGCCCAGAATTTGGGTGCAGGCAGGAAAGTTAGTCGGGAAATCGTCAATCTGCGACTGATTGCTGAACTCAATACCGCCTGAAAGGCAGGGTTGGCAATAAGAGCAAAGAGGGGAAGCCAACAGGCAAACGAGGAAAATAGATTTGATTTTCATGACCGCTCATTTTAAAAAGTTTGCAGGTTAATATGGGATTATGGCTGCGTGGGTGTTCATTGGTCACTCACTATAAAACTGCTCGAATAGGTGAGACCAACGTAACCGGTAACAATCCAATGCATGCCAGATTGGAAGTTCGATACGTCAACAGGGTTGGTTTCATCTGTTGTTTCAAAAGTGTGAACCAGGTTGCCATCCGAATTCCTGATAATATTCAAAGTCAGCGGCGTGTTGTTTTGCTGGATTTCATCCATGGCATCGCCGCTCAATAAAACGTTCAGCGTTTCGCTCCTTTGCACGGGATTCGGTATGGGTGAGATGATAAGCGACCTGTTGCGGCAACCTTCATTGTTCAAGGGCGAAACGGTGCCTTGACCCACTTTCAGTACGCCGTTTTCATCGAGTCCGGCTACGCAGAATACAAGATAGTCGGCGTTGACATTGTACAAATTGACCAGCACCTCCGACGCATTCGCATTCAGCGGGATGATGGTAGCGGCAGGAACAGTAGTCCAGTAAAATTGGTCAACTCCGGCTGCATTGGAGTCAGCAATGGACAATTTCAGCCAACAAGACGCCGGACGGGATACTTTAACTGGAATGGGGTCAACGCTGCAACATGGGTTTATATCTTCATAATTAAAAATCCTCGACACCTCTACTATTCCATCATTATAGATTCCAATTGTGTCAACAAAAGGGGGAGGACTTATTAGTCCCATATTTATTTGCTGCAAAGTCACCTTTATTTTTTCGCCGGGTTGCAGGTCTGTCAAAACGAATGATTTTTCCTTGCCGTAAGAAAAATCGCTCAACACTTCAATTAAACTTTCATCAGCCGCCAGTTTTTCAATCCGAAACTTATACAAGGAAGTGAGGTCGGGGTCTTCCGGGTCGGGTTCTGCCAGGTAAAAAGTATATTTCTTAGCGAACTGGTTGATATGGATATTCCCGCAGCCGATTGCGCAGTCCAGAGTTACGTCGTCTGTTGCGATGCAGGTTGATTTTATCCCAATGAGGCTGTCATGCACCAAGTTCGGTTCCCAAAGGGCTGCCAATTGCTGCTGAAGCCCCGGATGCTGAACGGGGTCTGATAAATCTAATAGTGGTATTTCTGGCGTGATGGTGTTGGTGCAAGCAGATACAGGGTCGTTCATGTCAAAAGTTTTCAGCACCAGAAAGGAATTGCCTTCGGGGGTTAAATCCCGAATAGTTTTCATTGTTTTTTTCAACCATTCAATCCTGCAAGAGTCATTATCCGGTTTGCTGAGGTCAATTGCAACAATTCCAGTGGTTGGGTCTATGGGAGCGCCTTGCAAGATGGGCTTGAAGCCGACCGACCACAAAGCAGATTCATCCCAACCCCAGACGCTGTGGCTTGAAGGATCCCAATCGTTTTTGCAGTTTTGAAGGTGTAGCAGGTCGCAAGGCTCGCCGTCATTTGGATTGTTGTCCTTCAAGAGGTAATATTTTCCCGGAGGTCCCTGAGACCCTGTGTAACATTGAGGACCGCTATCCCACGTAAATATTATTGGCAATCTCTCTGTTTCACACCCATCGGGTGTTGTGCCTACGATGGGTTCGGCGGTACTACTCTCCGGGTTTGCGCCACTATGGCAAGGGTCGAAAAACGCCAGGTAGGGCAAGCCGTTGCAATCCGGAGCGAACATGGCAGGGTCGTAATCACCATCCGAGTTTTCGCAACCTTGCCAGGCAGTATTTTGGTCGTTTAAATCGCCAATGTTTATGGGTACTACATTTTGAACGAAAATCTCACGGGGCCTTAGCGATGGCGCATTGTAGTCTGCCATCAATTGATTAGTTGACAAGACCCCGTTTTCATTCTCATAAAGATACTCGATATCAGACTCTAACTTGATTATCAGGTCGGTAGGGTTCGGAAGGCTGTCTGCGTAAGCCCTTAAATCATTGACGATGGAGGTTTGGTAAAAGTTCTCAGGATCGGAGCCGGAAGGCATGGCGCCCATATCACGCCCATTGCCAATCAAAATACTCGTAAATCCAGCATCAATCAACTGAACCCCCACATGGTAAAACCACATGCGGGCTTCCAATTTGGAAAAATCCGGTTGGCAATCATCGCATTGACCAGGGAATGATAATGACGGGCACTCGCCCGTACAAGTGGGAATAAAGTCATCATTCGGATTATTTGGGTCGTCTGTGCAAATATGCCGGTAATGGAAATTAACCGGCGATTGGTTTAGGTACCGGTTTATGGCATCCGGTCCTGCGGCTACGATTTCGTCATAGAAATGGGCGATGACGCAAGGCGGAATCTCTAATCGACAAACTTCCGACGACATGGTTTCCCATATTCCGGCTTGAATAACTGGTCTTTTCAGTCCTGCGCAATCAAAAGCATAATTAATCGAAGCCACCATTCGTCCCCACAATGGAATCAGCGCATCCATAAGGGAACAACGCTGTCCCCAATATTGCGTGGAATAAGTAATCATGGTTGCTTTCAGGGAGACCAGCAAATTCAATTGCTCGCAGAACGAGCATACATCATAAGGCAACTCGGCAGAAAAGTTCAAACTGTCTATCCACCACCACAAATGTTTTGCCTCTACTTGCCTCGCCAGATAAGACTCCATGTCGTTGCCGCTCTCGCAGGTTACGTCTATCGTGGTTGGGGCGGGAGTTGGATTTCCGCCAGAGCAGGAAATAATTCCTTGAGAGCAAGGATTTGACATTGGGAATTC
>CAZHLB010000521.1:0-5237 GCA_964533005.1 uncultured Saprospiraceae bacterium | reverse complement strand
ATGCGGGGTCTCAAAACCCCGCCGCTCGAAGGAACTGTCTGAAAATTTAGAACCGTTGCAGTAGTTTGAAGTCGTTTAAAAAAAACAAAAAAAGGTCAGCGGATGCGTCCGCTGACCTTTTTTTGTTTTTTTAAACGACAGACTATCAATTAGTTGCCGCCTTCTGCGCTCACCATTTTTGCTTTGGGAGCAGCATCCGTTTGCACGGTCGTCGTCTTGGCAGCAGCTTTTTCGCCTGGCTTGCAGCAAGCCTTGTTGGCGCCTGCGGCGCAGCAACCAGCCTTTTGCGTAGTGGCGGAAACTTTGGTAGCGGTTGCGCTCTTCGTGCAGGAAGCGGCTTGCTGGCTCGGCGACACGTTCACGAATTTGCTCGTTTTCGTGCAATATTCAACCGAGGTGAAGCTCACTTTGCCAGTTTGCGGGCAAGTCTCTTTGCGAGCGAAGGAAACTTCGCCGGTGTTCGACACTTGCTTCACGATGCTGGCATCGGCGCTTGCGGCTTTGTCAGCGTCGGTGGAAGCGGCAGCAGTGCAGGAAACTTTGTCAGCGGAAACGCCTTTGGCGGCGCAACAGGCTTTTTTCTGAGCATCGGCGCAGAAGGCGAACAAGCCTACGAACGCGAACAGGAAGAATAATTTTTTCATTAGAAATTGATTTACAAGTTGTTAAGTGAAAAAATGTTGGGCAAAAAACGCCTGGAACCAGGCAGTGCCAAAAGTAGAAAAGCATCTCGGCAAGCGCAATGCCGCTTTTTTGTTTGAGTGTTTTTTAACCTTTTCTTTTGCCCATTCAAGCGGGTCGGGATGGCTGTTTTCGGAAGAAAAAACTTCTACCTTTGAACGCCTCTGACGGAAAGCTCACCGGTGGCCAACGGGGGTGTGGATAAAAAAAAATAAATTTTTTTATCTCTCCAACCACCTGTTCCGCACCTGTCAGCTTTTGGCTCAAACCTTCATCCATGAGAATAATTCTATCACTCCTTGCGTTCGCCATCACGTTTTCCACCGCCTGCAAAGTCATCAAATACACGCCCGACAAACTGCCAACCCGCCAGATGATTTTTGGCAATGGCGGCGGTTTCGTCGGCATCGAAACGTCCTACACCTTCTTGGAAAACGGGCAGATTTTCAAAAAAACAGGCGTGGACAGCGCCTACTTAGAGTTGAAATCCATCCCGACAAAACAGGCAAAAGCCCTTTTCGAAAGGCTCGCCTCCCTGCAACTTTACAAACTCGACATCGAGAAGCCGGGCAACCTTTATTATTTCCTGCGGGAAGTAAATTCGGAGATTGACGGCAAAGTCACTTGGGGCGCTGGCGACTTCCTGCCACCGCAAAACCTGGTCAGTTTCTACAAGGATTTGCAAGTCCTCGTCAAAGACCGCTTGGTCGTCAAAAAAGGAACAACCACGCTGACAGAGGAAGAAAAGAAAAAGAAAGAGGAGGAGAAAAACTTGGGTTGGTAGCCAACCTAAGATTCACGCTCGTCCAAAAATTGCCAATATGAAACATCTCGTTTTACTCGCACTTGCCGCACTCGTGGCACTTCCAACATTCGGGCAAATGAAGCCCAAACTCAACCAAAACGAAAAGGCTGCTCCCCGTAAACCAATGTCGGTGGAGCCTTTTCGGGCAGCCGTGCCGACTGTACCGCCTGTTTTTTCGGGCGAAAAAATCTTCGCACCTGTCCAATTGCCGAAGCCTGTCAAAAATCAGCCTTCGCTGAAAGCATACGTTTCGCAGGAAAGCGGGACGCCTTATTTTATTGAAGGTGAGTTCGTTTCGACGACTGGGCGAAGCTTGGAACAGCAGGCATTCGACTACCTTGATGCCGTTCAGCCTGTTTTGAAAGTGGATTCGCCTGCGGAGGAATTTGTGCTTTCGAGCCAGGAAATTGATGACTTGGGCATCGCTCACCTGCGCCTGCAACAAGTTTGGAAAGGCGTTCCGGTGCATGGCGCAGAGGCGGTTTTGCACAAAAGAGGAGAGACGTTTTTCATGCTCAATGGCAGGTTTTTTCCAACGCCTGCTTTGCAGGACGTTTCGCCAGCCATTTCAAAAGAACAGGCGGAGGAGCTTGCGATGAACCACGTCGCCGGGTTCACGTCTGTCAAAAATTTGAGCGAGACAGAAAAAAAGCTGCTCGGCACTTCCGAACAAGCCACCGCTGAATTGGTGATTTTTCATCCTGACAAAAATCCTGACGGAGAACTGCTTGCCTGGCAGGTCACGGTACTGCCTAATCTCGCCACTCGCTACCGCTTTTTTTTGGATGCGAAAACGGGCGAGGTGCTTCATTTCCACAGTGAGCTTTGCAATTTGAAACATGGCTTGGAAACTAACCTTTCCGAAAGTTTGAAACTTTCGGAAAGGTCGGCTCGCCAATGGAATCAACCTTTCCGAAAGTTTCAAACTTTCGGAAAGGTGGGTTCAAATTCCATCTACGAGCTTTCGCCCGACTTTGTTGACGGGCCCGCCACCGCCAATGCCAACGACCTTTTTGGCATTTCCCGGCTGATTCATACCTATCAAGTAGGTAGCACATTTTACCTGACCGATGCTTCAAGAACTATGTTCGCAAGCCAGGAATCGGTTTTCCCGGAAGAACCGGTGGGCGTGATTTGGACGATTGACGCATTAAATACTTCGCCGGAAACGGACGCATTTCAGGCAACGCATATCACCACGCCAAACAATTCCTGGAACAATCCGAGGGCTGTCAGCGCCCATTACAACGGCGGCAAGGCTTACGAATATTTCAAAAACACTCACCAGCGTGAAAGCATCAACGGCATGGGCGGCAACATCATCTCGCTCATCAACGTGGCGGACGACGACGGCGGCGGAATGGACAATGCCTTCTGGAATGGCGCTGCCATGTTTTACGGAAACGGCGACGTGGGCTTCACCGCCCCGCTCTGCAAAGCCCTCGACGTGGCGGGGCATGAACTTTCACATGGTGTAGTGCAAACCACCGCCAACCTCGAATACCTCGGCGAAAGCGGCGCTTTGAATGAAAGTTTCGCCGACATTTTCGGCGCTATGATTGACCGGGATGATTGGAAAATGGGCGAGGACGTGGTGAACACCAATATTTTCACCAGCGGCGCACTGCGAGATTTGAGCAACCCGCACAACGGCGGCAACGACTTCAACGACCCCGGCTACCAGCCTGCGCATTTTTCGGAACGCTTCACAGGAAACGAAGACAACGGCGGCGTCCACATCAACAGCGGCATTCCGAACAAGGCTTTTTTTCTTTTTGCCAGCAACGCAAGCGTCGGCAAGGACAAGGCGGAAAAAGTTTTCTACCGGGCGCTGGCAAACTACCTGTTCAAGTCTGCCCAATTTATTGATGCCCGCATCGCCGTGGTGCAGGCAGCAACTGATTTGCATGGCGCAAATTCTGCCGAAGTCAATGCCGCCAAAGCAGCCTTCGACGCAGTCGGAATCGGCGCAGGCGCAGGCACTGACCCGGAAACGGACATTGACGAAAACCCCGGCGATGAATTCATTTTGCTCACGGATGACCAATCTTCGGAACTCTATCTTTTCACGCCGGACGGGCAAGCGGTCGCCAATCCATTCCCCAATTTGCCTGCACCTCTCAGCCGCCCCAGCGTGACTGACGACGGCAACGTTTTCGTGTATATCTCGCAGGACAACCGGATGAATGCGGTGACTTTCGATTGGGCAAACAGCACCTTCGACCATCAGGTGATTCAAAATGAACAGATTTGGCGAAACGTCGCCATTTCCAGGGACGGCAACCACCTCGCCGCCGTGACTACCGACAATGACAACCGGCTCTATGTGACTGATTCTCAGGGCGATTTCTCCTTTTATGAACTGTTCAACCCAACCACTGGCGACGACGGTCAAAAAACTGGCGACGTGCTTTACGCCGACGTGCTCGAATGGGACTTGACCGGCGAATGGGTGATGTACGATGCTTTGAACAGCTTGAACACGGTCGGCGGCGACGATATCGAATATTGGGACATCAGTTTTATCTCGGTTTGGAACAATGTATTGAATGATTATAGCGACGGCTACACGGGCAAGCTGTTCAACGGCTTGCCGGAAAACGTGAGCGTGGGCAACCCGACCTTCGCTAAAAACTCAGACTACATCATCGCTTTCGATTACTTCGATGAGTTTGAGGACGAATATTTCCTGCTCGCCACCAACTTCGAAACGGGGGACGTGGGCACGATTTTTCAAAACTCCGACCTGAGTTGGCCCAACTACTCGGTGGATGACAACCGCATGGTTTTCGATGCTTTTGACAACCAAAACAACCCGGTGCTTGCCTTCATTTCGATTGGCAACGACAAGATTTCGGCAGTCGGCAATGCTTCTATTTTTTTGGATGGTGGCAGGTCGGGCGTTTGGTTTGCCAACGGCGAGCGGGTTTTGTTGGATGACAAAGAGGCTTCTTCCGGGCAATTATTTCAAGCCTACCCGAACCCGGCAGGCGATTGGCTAACGCTTGATTTCGCTTCGGAAAAAGCGGGTGGCGGGCAGGTGCAGGTACTCGATTTGCTTGGGAAATTGATGCATTCGGAAGGCTTCGACGTGCAGCAAGGTCAAAATCGCAGGCAAGTTTCACTCACTGAATTACCTGCCGGAAACTACTTAGTCAGGTTGAGCGCAGGTGAAAATGCAGGCGCTGTCAAGGTCGTCAGGAAGTGAGATATTCAATGCAGAGCAGTGATTTTTCAAACTTCATTTCTCTGCGAACCTATCTTTCTTCGCTCCGTTGAGCTTTTGTGTTCAGGTTGATAAAGTGGATAGGGTTGATGAGGTTGATTTTGTAACAAAATCAACCTCATCAACCCTATCCACTTTATCAACCGCAACTTAAAATCTTCTCGCCATGGTTGAAAACTGGGTCAAAATTTACAGCTCGAGCGACCTCGTTCAGGTCAAGATTGCCGAAGACGTTCTCAAAGAAAATGGCATTGAAAGCCATATCGTCAGCAAGCCGGATTCCGTGATGCCCATGCTCGGCGAAGCGGAATTGTACACCCTGCCGGAAAAAGCGGAAGCCGCAATGAAGGTGCTGGAGGAGAATGACATTGAGTGATTTTTGAATTAGGATGCGAAGGATTTTCAAGGATATTAAGGATTGAGACGTGCCTCCCAATCCTTAATATCCTTGAAAATCCTTCGCATCCTAATGCTTTGAGTTTTAAGTTTCCATACAATTTTTAGTTCTTTGACAGAAAATTAGAA
>CAZHLB010000520.1:0-5241 GCA_964533005.1 uncultured Saprospiraceae bacterium | reverse complement strand
CTGATTTCATCGTCGAAGTCCTGAGCGACAGCACGGAAGGCACCGACCGCAAACTCAAAAAGGAAGACTACGCCGCTCACGGCGCTCGTGAATACTGGCTGGTTGACCCTGAACATCAGACCGTTGAGCAATACTTGCTGGACGAGGCGGGCAAGGAATTTTGGCTTTTTTCCAAAAAAACCGTCAAAGACCTCATCGAATGCTCGGTGCTTGCCGGGCTGACTTTTCCCGTCGCCGCCATCTTCGACGAGCAAGCCAAATTGCAGGCTATCCGTCAAATGCTCATCGGATGATGCCTGCCGCCATTTCCATCCAAAATATCAGCAAAGCCTTCGCCAGCGTCCAAGCCCTCGACGACGTATCTTTCGAGGTGCAACCGGGCGAGCTTTTCGGCTTAATTGGCGCAGACGGCGCTGGCAAAACCACCCTTTTTCGCATCCTCGCCACGCTGCTGATTCCCGACAAAGGCAGTGCCGCCGTCCTCAGTTTCGACCCGGTGAAACAGTACCCTGAAATCCGCCGCCGCATCGGCTACATGCCAGGCAGGTTTTCGCTCTACCAAGACCTGACCGTGCGGGAAAACCTTGAGTTTTTTGCCGCCATCTTCGGCTCGACCGTCGCCGAAAATTACCACCTCGTCAAAGACATTTATTCGCAGTTGGAGCCTTTCAAAAACCGCCGGGCAGGGGCGCTTTCCGGCGGCATGAAACAGAAGCTGGCGCTGAGTTGCGCCCTCATTCATCAGCCCGAATTGCTGCTGCTCGACGAGCCGACGACGGGGGTGGACGCTGTCTCCCGAAAAGAATTCTGGGAGATGCTCGACCGGCTCAAGGCATTGAAAATCACCATTTTAGTTAGCACTCCCTACATGGACGAGGCGAGCCGCTGCGACCGGATTGCTTTGATTCAAAAAGGCAAAATTCTGGGCGTGAACACCCCGGCGGGCTTGCTCGCCGATTTCAAAAAACCGCTGCTGGCGGTGCGCACGGCGAGCATGTTTCGACTGATTCAGGATTTGCGGGAATATGAATGGACGGAGACGGCTTTTCCCTTCGGCGAGCGCCTGCATTTGACGACAAAAAAGGAGGTGGCGGAAAGTGCGGTGGCGGCGTATTTGGTAGGCAAAGGGCACGAGCAAATTGAAGTGGAAAGGGCGACGCCGACGGTGGAAGACTGCTTTATGGCATTGATGAAAAATTAAAAAGTGGCTTTTTCACGCTTCAAAACTAACTTGGCGGGGTTTAATTCTTGCCGCAGAACATACATTCAAACAGCGCAGCCGTTCGATGCGCCATTTCTAACTATCTCATCTTCAAAGTCTTGCCTAATGAAAGACATCAAATTCATCACTGTTCAAGGGATAGACATCAACATCCTGAGCATTCGGGAAGATGACTACATTTCATTGACCGACATCACGGCAAAATTCCCGGACGGGAAATTTTTAGTGCCCCGGTGGCTGCGCAATCGAGACACGTTGGAATTCCTTGGCGTTTGGGAAAAGCTGAACAACCCGAATTTTAAGGTTATCGAATTCGATAACTTATACGCCGAGTCTGGTCACAACAGATTCTCGATGTCGGTGACCAGGTGGGTGGAAGAAACAAACGCAATTGGGTTCAAGCTGAAAAAAGGAAAGGGTGGTCATTCTTACGCTCATAAAGACATCGCCCTTGGTTTTTGCTACTGGTTAAGCCCGCCGTTTCAGCTCTATGTTATCAATGAATTTCAACGGTTAAAAAAAGCCGAAGCTCAGGAAACCCGGCAAGAGCTTGATTGGAACCTCCGGCGAACGCTCGCCAAAGTGAACTATCGCATTCATACCGAAGCAGTTAAGTTGTACCTCCTGCCTCCAAAACTTGGCAATTCCAAATTGGAAGGTCTTTACTATGCCTCCGAAGCCGACCTGCTCAACTTGGCTGTTTTCGGGATGACAGCCAAAGACTGGCGTCTTCAAAACCCTGAAACAAAAGGAAACCTGCGCGACAATGCCAGCACCGAGCAACTTCTGGTGATATCGAACCTGGAAAATTTAAATGCTGAGTTTATCCGGCAAGGACTGACCAAAGAGCAGCGCCTGGAACGCCTCAACGAAATCGCCATTTATCAAATGGAATTGCTGCTGGACGTGCCCGCCATGAAGCACTTGACAGGTGGTCAAAACGAAAAAAAATGACCGACGCATCCATCATATCCGCACAAAACCTCACCAAAAAATTCGGCGCATTCACCGCCGTAGATGCCATCACTTTCGAGGTGCGGCAGGGCGAAGTTTTCGGTTTTCTCGGCGCAAACGGCGCAGGCAAAACCACCGCCATGAAAATGCTCACCGGCTTGCTCTCTCCAACCTCCGGCAAGGGTCGGGTGGCGGGTTTCGATGTGTACAAACAGGCGGAGCAAATCAAGCGCAACATCGGCTACATGAGCCAACGATTCGCCCTGTACGATGACCTGACGGTACGGGAAAACGTTCGTTTTTTTGGCGGCATCTACGGCTTGAAGCGCCGGGCAATCGTGGAAAAAACGGAGCGACTGTTGCGTGATTTGACGCTGGAAGATGTTGCAAATCAGCCGGTTAAATCCTTGCCACTTGGCTGGAAGCAGCGGCTGGCTTTTTCGGTAGCCATTTTTCACGAGCCTCGAATTGTGTTTTTGGACGAACCGACGGGCGGCGTTGACCCCATCACCCGGCGGCAGTTTTGGGAGATGATTTACAAGGCGGCAAGCGACGGCGTCACCGTTTTTGTCACCACGCATTACATGGATGAAGCGGAATATTGCGACCGGGTGAGCATCATGGTGAATGGGAAAATCGAGGCGCTGGATACGCCTGGGGGATTGAAAAAAGCCTACTCGGCGGTAAGCATGGAGGAAGTGTTTTTAAAACTTGCAAGAGCGAACTGATGAAAAAATTCCTCGCCTTCGTCAAAAAAGAATTCCGCCACATTCTGCGTGACCGGCGGACGCTGCTCATCCTGCTCGGGATGCCTGTGGCGCAGGTGATTATTTTCGGCTTCGCCGTCACCAACGAATTCCGCAACGCTAACGTCGTCATTTTCGACCAGGCAAAGGATGATTTGAGCCTCGAACTCACCCGCAAACTCACCGCCTCCGGTCATCTGCGCCTGACCGCCGAGGCTCGAAGCTACGACGATATTGACCGCCTGTTCAAAAAAGGCACGATGAAAATGGCGGTGGTGATTCCGCCAAATTTTACCCAAAACTTCCTGCACGGAGGTGATGCCCAGGTGCAACTCATCGCAGATGGCAGCGAGCCGAATTATGCCAGCACACTCGTCGCCTATGCCAGCCAGATGATTGCAGATTTTCAGCGAGAACAAGCCCCGCCGTCCCAATCCCCTGTCTCAGTCGAAACCCGAATGCTTTTCAACCCGCAACTGAAAAGCGCTTTCCTGTTCGTCCCCGGCGTGATGGCATTGATTCTCATGCTGATTTCCGCCATGATGACTTCGCTGACGATTGCCCGTGAAAAAGAATTGGGCACGATGGAATTGTTGCTCGTTTCGCCGCTGCACCCGCTGCTGATTGTAGTTGGAAAAGTAGTGCCCTACATTTTACTCGCCTTCACCGACGGGATGCTGGTGCTGGCTTTGGGCGTCTTCGTTTTTGGAATGCCTATCGTTGGAAATTTGCCGCTGCTGCTGGCGATGTGCGTTTTATTCGTGCTGGCGGCGCTGTCGCTGGGCGTCTTAATTTCTGCCCGTGCGCAGACGCAGCAACAAGCCATGCTGATGTCGCTGATGGGTTTGATGCTGCCGACGGTGTTGCTTTCCGACTTCATTTTTCCGCTGAAATCCATGCCGCTGTTGCTGCAAATTTTGGGCAATATCAGCCCCGCCCGGTGGTTCATCAGCATTCAGCGGGACGTGATGTTGAAGGGCGTGGGCTGGCATTTTGTCTGGCAGGAGGCGGCGATTTTAGGCGGGATGACACTGACTTTTTTGCTGCTGGCGATGAAGAATTTTAAAACACGGTTGACATGAAAATAGCTGGCATCCTCGAAACCTGCCTCTACGCTCCCGATTTGGAAGCGGCGGAGGCGTTTTACAAAGGCATTTTTGGGCTAGAAGTCTTCGCCAAAGCTCCCGGCAGGCACATCTTTTTCCGCTGCGGACAAGCGATGTTCCTGATTTTCAACCCCGAAACCACCAGCCGGGAAGCAAAAACGCCGCACGGAACGACTGGCGGCGGGCACATTTGTTTTCAAATTCGGGACGAAGAAATCCCTGCCTGGCGAGATTGGCTGGCGAGCAAAAAAGTGGCAATCGAAGATGAAGTCACCTGGGGCAACGGCGCTCGCTCGATTTACTTTCGAGACCCGGCGGGGAATTGTCTGGAGGTGGCTTCGCCAAAACTTTGGGAAATGGCTAAATGGTTAGATGGCTGAATGGTTAAATGGCTGAATGGCTGGGCACCCCAGCCATTTAACCATTCAGCCATTTAACCATTCAGCCATTTCCCTACATTTGTTTGAACTAAAAAATACGAGCATGAACGTCGAGACAAAATTTCCGGTGACCGCCTTCGAGCGGGCAGAATTGGGCGAAGGCATCGTGCGCTTTCCGGCAAGCTGGGAGGAATATTTGGATTTGCTGGAAGAGGCGGAATATCAAATCGAATACGATAACCAAGAAATAATAACTATGAGTATTGCTTCTGACCCTCACGAGACATTGGTCTCCACCATCATCAGACTTTTAGGAAATGCTGTGGACGATTTGCCGGACATGACCGTGAAAGGCAGCAACCGTCACGTTTTCATTCCCGAATTCAGGAAAGACTACGCACCGGATGCCCACGTCGTCAAGGGCGCTCCGAAAATTCACACCCTGCGCAAAGGCTTGACTGCCAACCTCAATCCCTGGCTCGTCGTCGAAGTCCTTTCGCCCAGCACCCGTGAGCATGACTGGAACGACAAGCTGCCGCACTACAAAAAAATCCCCTCCCTTCGCCACATCATCTATATCGAGCAAGACCGCACTTTCATTTCAGTTTACAACCGCATCGGCGACAGCTCGAAGTGGGAAAACGTGGACTACGACCAAATGGACGATTTTTTCATCGTCGCCGGGCAACCGATTTACGTGCGGGACGTGTACAAAAAGGTCTTATTCATGCCGGGCAGCCCGGCAAAAAAATAGCCCATGCGCATCGTTTTCCTCCTCGTCCAAAAAGAGCTTCTTCAAATCTCTCGTCAAATGAACCAGCAGCTGACGAGCA
>CAZHLB010000519.1:0-5244 GCA_964533005.1 uncultured Saprospiraceae bacterium | reverse complement strand
ATACCTCATACCTCACACCTCATACCTGGTTTTTAAAATTCAGAGTCTGGCTCGGCTTGGAACCACTCTTTTGTTTTTTGGAAAATTTTATCGTACCAGGTGTTGGGCTGGCGGGAATTCCCGTTGGAATCCACTTCCTCCAGTTCCTGGTCGTCGTCTTGCTGCTGCGCCTGCTGCTGTTGAGTGAGCGGGCGAGCGTCGTCGTAGCGAACCCTGCCTTCTTCCAAATCGTGGATGCCTTTCAGCAACAAGCCGATGGCAGTGGAAAAGACGGGGCTTTGCAATTGCTCGTGGTAGCCGTGCGCCAGATGCTCGACGGGCGTTCCGATGCGGGTGGTCAGACCCGTGTGGAACTCGGTCAGCTTGTCGAGGTGATTGAGCAGGGCGCCGCCGCCTGTCAGCACGATGCCGCCGATGAGCTTGCTTTCATAGCCGCTGCGACGAATTTCCCAGACCACGTAATCGAGGATTTCCTCCATACGAGCCTGGATGACGCGAGCCAGATTTTTCTCCGAAATCTCCTTCGGTTCCCGCCCTTTCAAGCCTGGAATAGTGATGATGCGATTGTCGTACACCTCGTCGGCGAGGGCGCTGCCGAATTTGACTTTCAGCTTTTCCGCCTGCTGTTGCATGACGTTGCAGCCCTCCTTGATGTCTTTGGTGACGACGCCGCCGCCGAAAGGAATGACAGCAGTGTGGCGGATGATGCCATCTTTGAAAATGGTGATGTCGGTCGTGCCGCCGCCGATGTCAACCAAAGCCACGCCCGCTTCCTTTTCCTCCTCGGAAAGCACGGCGGTGGCGCTGGCAATCGGTTCGAGGGTCAAATTGGCGACCCGCAAACCTGCCCGCTCGACGCATTTCACAATGTTTTGCGTCGCCGTGATTTGACCGGTGATGATGTGGAAATTCGCTTCGAGGCGCACGCCGCTCATGCCAATCGGGTCAACGATGCCTTGCTCGTCGTCCACGGTATATTCCTGCGGCAAGACGTGGATGATTTTGTCGCCGGGCGGCAAAACGAGCTTGTACATGTCGTTGACCAAACGGTCAATGTCACGCTGGCTGATTTCCGTGTGAATATTATCACGAGTCAGCAACCCCCGATGCTGGAGGCTTTTGATGTGCTGACCGGCGATGCCGACGTGGGCGATTCGGAACTCCGTTTGCGCCGCTCTCGCAGCCAGCGCAATGGCATCCGAAATGGCACGGACGGTCTTCTCGATGTTCGAGACGACGCCACGCATGACACCTTCGGAGTCCACCTTGCCGACGCCGAGGATTTCGAGTCTTCCATGCTCGGTCAGGCGGCCCGCAAGGGCGCAAACTTTCGTGGTACCGATGTCGAGCGCCACCACCAAGTCGTGGTGGGGGTAGTTTGGTTGAATCATGGCTGAAAAGTTTTGTAGCTATTTCTCAATTGTGTGTGATTTTAGGTTGCTTGTTAAAAAGTGTGGTTGATGAATTTATCTGCTTGGTTATCTTTCGGTTGCGCCTGCAAAGACAGGGCGCAGCGTTGAAATCTCATCCATTTTGCGGCTTGATTTTATCCACATTTTCATCCTCTCCAAGTTTGTCATAAATGGTGTCCGACTCGGCATATCCGGCGAAGAATTGCTCTGCCGCCAAGTTGCTCCAAGCCTTTTCCCCATCTTCCTCCAAAAATTCAATTGCTTGCATTGTCTTCATTTTTTTGGTTGAAAAACTCACCGCTCGCAGACGACCTGCCCCCGAAAGCGCAAGTCAATCGTGCGATATTTCTGCCACCCTTCCCGGCTCATGCCTTCCTCGTAAAAAATCTTCAGGCGGCGGAATTTGTCTTCGATGCCCTCGTCGTACTTGCCCAAAATGATTGCCTGGTCGCCGATTTTCGGAACGAGGATAAATTCTTCCCTGCCGTTCACGTAAATCTGCTCAATCATCGCCGACCAGAAACCGTCGGCGAGGATGAAGTTTGCCAGCTCGAACAAGTCCTTCATTTGGTGGCGTTTTTTGGTCAAAAACTCCGGCGTGTGCGGCTGGATATTGCCGTTTGCCACCAGCGTTCTGGCGGCGAAATGTTTGGACAGCGGCACCCGTGCGCCGTTTTTGTCCAAGTAATATTGAGCCCCGAGGTTGTCCATCACCCGCAAAACCGGCTCCCGCTGCTCGACCACGATTTTCACCTGGCTGTTGGCGGTGAGCATGGCTTCGGCGTTGAGGACGAAAGGGTCTTCTTCCAGCACCCGCTCCACCCTGTCCACGTCCACCAGCCCGGCAGCTTGCTCGTCGAGCGACATGCCGAAACTGCGCTCGATGATTTTGACCACGTCGGCGCTGTCAATGAGCCAATGCCCGCCGTCGAGGGGCTGCACTTCGACCACCGTTGCGGTGACGGTCAACTCCTTTTTGCGCTCCACCGCCGCCACGATGAGCATCAGCGTAGCAGTGATGCCAACGAACCAGCCGATGCGGCGGAGGGAGGATTTGGATTGTGGACTGTTGAGCATTTGCTTTTATTTGTCAGTTGGGAGTGTTTAGTTGTTCAACTTTTTCTTTCTCACCTGTCATTATTCCTTGTTTTTCTATTTCATCTGATTTTGGCTTAACTTCCCTTTTCAAGAAGTGGATGATAGATTTATCACTGCTTTTCTTACTTGAGCCGTAAATCATGTAAGATATTATGAAGCAAGTAATCATTCCAATCACTGTCAACTGGCAATCAATTCTACTAAATACAAGAATTACCTTTCCAGAAAAAAACAAGTTTAATAATAAACTCAACCACACAAGAAGCACAAACAAGCTTAAAATCTGATTGATGTTTGAAACAGAAGCTGAATATGGCTCCGTTGGGTTAAAAAAACTGGAGTAGGTTTTTCTATGAATAGTGGTTTTGTAAAGAGGCCCAAATACTTCATCTTCAGAAATATCAAGGTGCTTTTCCCAATTAAGAAACCAATATTTGCTTGCCTTATTCACTAAATACCATGCTACTGAAAAAACTAATCCTAAGCAGATTAGTAGAAATTCAAACTGAAAACTTTCTTGCAAATAATCTTTATTCTTGTTTGTGACTAAATAACCATAACCTGCCAATGTAGCTCCTATAAAAGTCCAGAAATAGGTTGCCCGTTTCCAGTAAAGCTCGATTTCAAATTTCCTGATGTCAAATATCTTTTCAAGCCTTGCTTCCGCCAATTTATTATTATCACCCGTTGGGAATTGTTGCCTATATTCTTCTATTGATTTGATTTCCATTAGACTATATTAATTCGAGTCTTGGCATGATTTCAAGTCACGTCAAGACTAGTCTTGTTTCATTTTATCACTGCTTTCAACATCCCCGCAACGGAGCAAAATCAAGGGTTTCGACCGATACAGGAATTCCCGTATCGGTCGAAACCCTTGATTTTGCTCCGTTATTCCAAATGGAAGAACGGGAGTTGTAATTTTCAATTCCCGTTATCGTGATTCCGATAACGGAGCATTTTCAGGGGTTTTCAACCCGTGACAATTTGACACGGGTTGATTTCACCTACCGATATTCACATCTGAATATCGGTCGAAACTCCTTGATTTTGTTCCGTTATGCAGATTTGCATAACGGAAAAACCGTCCGGTTTTGAACCGTTATTCCATTTGGAATATCGGTTTCCCAAGTTTTCAAAAACCGATATCGCGATCGCGATATCGGTTTCCCATCAAGTCTTTCAAACTACTTCTTCCCCTTTATCAAAAGCCTTTGTATCGGCTCCACCAACATATCAATATCCCCCGCCCCAATCGTCATCAGCACATCGAAATCCCAGTTCTTCACCAGTTTCAGCAAATCGCCTTTTGCGACTAAGTGCTTGTTCGGGTTTTCCAGTTTTTCAAAAATCACCTCCGACGTGATGCCGGGAATGGGTTCCTCCCTCGCCGGGTAGATGTCTAACAAAATCACGTGGTCGAGCTTGTCCAGTTCTTCGGCGAAGCCTTCCTGAAAATCCCTCGTGCGGGTGAACAGGTGCGGCTGGAAAATGCCGGTGATGCTTCTGCCGGGAAAAAGCTCCCTCGCCGCCTGCACCGCCGATTGGATTTCCGTCGGGTGGTGTGCGTAGTCGTCAATGAAGACCACTTTTTCGTCCCGATAGACGATTTCGAAGCGACGTTTGATGCCTTTGAAAGTGAGCAGCGCCTTGCGAATTGCCAGTGGGCTGACACCGAGTTGCAGGGCGACGGCAATCGCCGCCGTTGCATTTTCGACGTTGTGCCTGCCGGGCATTCCGAGGCGAAGGTTGCCGAGGCGCACTTCCCCGTAGCTCCGGCCGCCGTCCCTGCCGTTCCGGTTGCCCGGTTCGGTTTTAGCCTCCCAACTTGGTTCGGCAACCGGAGCTACGAAGTCGAATACGAACCAGCCATTTTCGACCCGGATATTCTCGCTGCGATAGGCGCCCTTCTCCAGCCCGAAGGTGGAAAAGGTGATGCCGTCCACTTCTTTTCTTCCTCCCTCCGCAATGTCAAACAACTGATTGTCAAAGTTTTGAGCAAGGTTGTGCTTAATAAAAACCTTGCCAGATGGTTTCGTTTTTTTGATAAACTCTTTGAAACCCGTCTCCGCCACCGAGCCTGCATCGCCGTAGATGTCGAGGTGGTCGGCGTCCATCGAGAGCAGCACGGCGATTTCGGGCGAGAGTTGCAGGAAACTGCGGTCGTACTCGTCCGCCTCCGCCACGACCCACTCGCCTTTACCTGCGACGAAGTTGGAGTCGAAATTTTGGGCAATGCCGCCGAGGAACGCCGTTGCGTCCACGCCGCCCACGTGCAACAGGTGTGCGATGAGCGAGCTGGTGGTGGTCTTGCCGTGTGTGCCCGCCACCGCAATCGTCCGGTGGCTGCGGCTAATCATGCCGAGGACTTCCGCCCGTTTTTTCAGCGGGACATTGTGCTGGGCGAACCACTCGAATGCCTTGTGGTCTCGTGGGACGGCGGGCGTCCAGATTGCCAGGTCAATGTCCGGCGGGATGAAGCCGGTGTTTTCGTCGTAGTGGATGTGCATTCCCTCTTTTGCCAACCGGCGGGTGAGGGGGGTTTTGGTTTTGTCGTAGCCGTGAATTTCGACGCCTTTTTTGTTGAAATACCTCGCCAGGGCGGACATTCCGATGCCGCCGATGCCGAGGAAGTAGATTTTTTTTAAGTCGTTGAGATTCATTCGATTAAAAGCTAAATAACCCTTTTACCAAGCCTCGACTTTCGAGCGGCGGGGTTTTGAGACCCCGCATT
>CAZHLB010000518.1:0-5247 GCA_964533005.1 uncultured Saprospiraceae bacterium | reverse complement strand
TTCCCTGCGGGAATGACAAAGCGACTTGGAGACGGCACTCACGGCATGAAAACAAACGGTTAGAAAATTCGGGGTGTCACCTTTAAGAATACCCAAGGCAGGCGGTTTTTCAAATCACCTGCTTTGCTTTTTTCCATCACTAATTTTTTTTTGCCCATGAAGAATTTTACAAAACTACTTCAACTCCTTGCCGTCCTTTTGCTGGCGGCGCATCTGCTTGAAGCCCAGGAAAACCGCTCCCTCGACGGCTCCGGCAACAACATCTTGCATCCCGACTGGGGCGCTGCCGGCGCAAATGAGCTAAACGTCGGCACGATTGGCTTCGAGGATGGCATCTCCGCTCCGGCGGGCGCCGACCGGCCCAACCCCCGCTCCCTAAGCAACTTGTTGTTCATGCAAAACACGTTGACGAACGACCCGCGAGGCTTGAGTGCCTACTGCTGGGTTTGGGGGCAGTTCATTGACCACGACGTGACCCTCGTGAAAGACCATCCGACCGAGTCGCTCGACATCCCGGTGCCGCCTTTCGACGCCTTTTTCGACCCCGGCGGAACGGGCGCAGCCGTCATCCCGATGAAACGCTCGCATTACGACCCTGCCACCGGAACCAGCCCCGCCAACCCTCGCTCTTTTGTCAACAGCATCTCCGCCTACATTGACGCTTCGATGGTCTATGGCTCCGACGAGGCGCGGGCGGCGTACCTGCGAACTTTCTCCGGTGGCAAACTGCGAACTTCCAGCGGCAACCTGCTGCCGTGGAACACAACGACGGGCGAATTCGACGCCCCCGTTGACCCGGCTGCGCCGGAAATGGCGATGCCGCTGCCTTTCGTTCAGAAATTTTTCGTGGCGGGCGACGTGCGGGCGAATGAAAATCCCTTCCTCGTTTCCATGCACACCTTGTTTGTGCGCGAGCACAACCGGCTTTGCGGCGAACTGGCAATCTCCCACCCAAGCTGGACGGACGAGCAACTGTACCAAAAAGCCCGCAAGCTGGTCGGCAGCATCATGCAAGCCATCGTTTATGAGGAATGGCTGCCCACACTCGGCATCGAAACGCCGGCATGGAACGGCTACTACCCAGCCGTCAACGGCGGCATCCTCAACATTTTTTCGGCAGCCGCTTTTCGCTACGGGCACACCACCATCAACAGCCTGCTCCTGCGCATGGACAACGACGGCAACCACCTGCCGCAAGGCGACATCCTGCTGCGAGATGCTTTTTTCAACCCCACCGCCACGCAGGAAGTGGGCGGCATCGAGCCTTACTTGCTTGGAATGTCCACCGTCGTGCAGCAAGATTTCGACTGCAAGGTGATTGACGACCTGCGCAATTTCCTGTTCGGTCTCCCCGGCGCGGGCGGCATGGACCTCGCTGCCATCAACATCAGCCGGGGTCGCGACAGGGGGCTGCCCGATTACAATACCGTGCGCACGGATTTTGGCTTGCCGCCGTTCGCTTCTTTCGATGAAATCACCGCCGACCCACTGATGAACCAGTCGCTCGAATTTGCCTACGGCGACATCAACAAGATTGACCCCTGGGTGGGCTTGCTTGCCGAAAACCACATGCCCGACGCGCTTTTTGGCAAAACCGCCATGACCATCCTGCGCCAACAATTCCAGGCGCTGCGCGATGGCGACCGCTATTATTACGAAAACGACCTCTACTTGCAGCCTGCCGAAAAAGCCTGGATAAAAGCGACCCGGCTGGCAGACGTCATCCGCCGAAACACGAGCGTCACCGCCATCCATGACCAGGTGTTCATGGCGCAATCCCTCGTTTCCGGCGCGGCAGAGAACGGCAACCCGGCGGCGCTGGATTTCCTGCTTTTCCCCAATCCGGCGACCGCCCATTTCGACTTGCAGATGAGCATGGAAAAACCGGCTTCGGGCAACCTGCGTGTCTTCGACACGAGCGGCCGGGTGGTGGTAAATGAAGAAGTGGAACTTTCGCAAGGCGGCAACCGCATTTCAGTTGACTTGCCAGCGGCGCTTCCAGCTGGGATTTATCAAGTGGTCTTGCAGGCAAACGGCAAGACGGGCGCCCAGCGATTGCTGGCGAAATAAGCGTGAATGGGAGGCTGGTTTTTCGCTCCATAAAAAATGCTCGCAGGAATACCTCTGCGAAAAATCACCTCCCTTTTTGACTTTCCTTTTCAAGGCAAAAAGCCATAGTGCTGAACCTTGCGGGCGCTGACCGAGAAGCGCCCGCTCAACTTGTCGTATTATGTTGGCAAAGCCGGGTGGGCTTTTGGGTCTGCCCGGCTGCCTTGAAAAGTATCGCCAAACACCAGTTTGGCGAAGTGAACCATCGCCAAACAGGAGTTTGGCGACACCTGCTCAGACAAAAACATTTTCATCAAATATTCAAACCATGACTAATTATCGTGAATTGACCTTGGCTGAACTGGTCAACCAAAACACCGGCGCTGCCGTCGTGCTTGAAAAATACGCCCTCGACTTTTGCTGCAAAGGCAAGCGCACTTTTGAAGATGCCTGCCAATCGCAGGGCTTGGACTCCACCGCCATCGGCAGGGAATTGGAGGAAGTTTTCTCCAAACCAAACCCCGCCGACGTGTCCTATTTTCAAAACCTGCCGCTCGACTTGCTGGCAGATTACATCGTGGAGCGGCATCACCGCTACGTTCGCCAAATGATGCCGTTGATTACGGCTCACACGGAAAAAGTTGCCCTCCGGCACGGCGAGGGCAATCCCAACCTGGTAGAAATTGCAGAGCAATGGCGGGCTGTCGTGGATGAATTGACGACACACATGTTCAAGGAAGAGCAAATTCTTTTCCCCTACGTCAAGCGGCTTTGGGCAGCCAGCGAGTCCGGCAACCCGGCGCTGACGCCCCGCCAGTCTTTCGTTTCCAACCCCATTCGGGTGATGGAAATGGAGCACGAAACGGTTGGCGAACTGATGCAGCAAATCAGAGAATTGAGCAACAATTTCACACCGCCGCTCATCGCCTGCACGACTTATCGTTTGAGTTTCAATGAATTGAAAGAATTTGAGGAAGACTTGCACCGGCACATTCACTTAGAAAACAACCTGCTTTTTCCGAAGGCGATAAAATTGGAAACTGCTATCATCTCTGGATTCGTAATGAGTGAGGCAGCCGTGGGCGCAAACTAATATCGTTCAGAATAGCTGATTATATTACTTCGATGACAGCCTTGCGGATTCGCCGGGCTGTTATCGAAGATTTTTTTTCGGTAAATGCCTGTCAAATAGTCCTTCTCAGGTTCCTGCCGTCATTCTTAATTCAATTTATGCGCTCCTCAATAATGCATTCATTTCATATCCCGGTCATGGGATTGGGTTTTACCATTGACACACCGATTAAAGTCGCTCGTTTCGGCATTTCCTCCGTTATTTCAATTATTGAGGATGAATTGATTGAGCAAATGCGGAAATATTATTGCCTGCAAACCGGCGAAGAATATATTCCCATAAAAACGAAAGAAGCAGATTCCCGGGCAAAGCGAATTACCGCATATCTGAATCTTGTCCAAAGCATCGTGGAGCGGCAAACGGAGCAATTGCGGCATTTACCATTTGAGCCGGGGACGGAAATTGTAAAATATTTTGAATTGCTACCCAATGACTCTCCCACCAAAAAACTATATGCTGAGATGTCGGAAATGGAGGATGGAACCGCCAAAGAATTGCTGCAAAAACAATTGCGCACCTTGATTGTGGCAGGCTCCATTGACGTCAATATCATGTCGAAATTAGACAAGGTGAATTATACAAAAAACGGAGAGCCGCTACCGCCTGAATATTCTGATGCGCAGGCTGCGCTCAGGGGTTTCGCCAACAGCCAACTAAATTCTTCGGTCATATTTTCCGCAGGATTTAACCCCCGTTTATATGCTTATATTGAAACCTTCAGCGACTTTTTGCCAGATGAAAATGCAGCTTTTAAAAAGAAAATTATCCTCAAAGTCAGCGACTACAGGTCTGCCCTCACGCAGGGAAAACTCTTAGCCAAAAAAGGATTATGGGTGTCCGAATTCAGGATTGAATCGGGGTTGAATTGCGGTGGTCACGCTTTCGCCACCGATGGCTTGCTGCTGGGCCCCATTCTCGAAGAATTTAAGAATAATAAGCAGGCGCTCACCTCGGAATTAATGGCAATATGCAATCAAGCACTGACGGCAAAGGGATTTAAAACCTTTTCCGAGCCGCCTGAATTGCGGGTAACCGTGCAAGGAGGAATTGGCACTGCCCATGAAAATAAATTCTTGTTGGAATATTATCAAACGGACAGCACCGGATGGGGAAGCCCATTTTTATTGGTTCCCGAAGCCACCAACGTGGACGAGGAAACCTTGCAGCTGTTGGTTACCGCTAAAAAAGAAGATTACTATTTGAGCAATGCTTCTCCCATCGGAATTCCTTTCAATAATTTTAGAAAAAGCTCTTCGGAAAAACAGCGCAAAGAGCGCATAGCTAAAGGAAGACCCGGCAGTCCGTGTTACAAAAAATTCCTTTCTTCAAATACCGAGTTTACGGAAATACCCATTTGCACCGCATCCCGCCAATATCAGCACCTGAAAATAAAGCAATTGAAGGAAAAAAACCTGCCTGCCGATTTATATGAAATGGAGTACAAAGGCATTATCGAGAAAGATTGTCTTTGCGAAGGGCTTGGCGCTCCGGCGCTTCTGAAAGCGGGGGTCGAGCCTTCCCATAATCTCACCGCAGTTGCTATTTGCCCCGGGCCCAACCTCGCTTATTTTTCAGGCATATTTTCCCTGAAACAAATGGTTGACCACATATATGGGAGAATCAACGTCCTGAATTCCGTCCGCCGCCCAAATATGTTCGTGAACGAGCTTATTTTATACTTAGATTACCTGAAAAATGAATCGGGAAAATATATGGGCGCCGCCACCATGCAGCAAGCCCGCTATTTGCGCACGTTTCAAACTAATTTAATGGCAGGAATTGAATATTACAGGAAATTGGCTGCCAACATAAAACAGGAAGCGACGTCTTTCCTGGAAGAAATGAAGGAGGAATTAATTGCGATAGAGCGGTCGCTAATGGATATTCCGCTCCCGGCGGTGGAGGTAGTAAAGTAGGCTGTTGCCAGTTGGATATCCCCTTTCCTATCTTATCAATTGATAAAAGTCATCCGGCAAAAAAACAGGTTTGGCGCTAATTTCACTTTCCATTTTGGAAAAAGCCCCGGAAGGCAGGCGCTTGCCTGCCTTTCGGATTTCAGGCTGAAT
>CAZHLB010000517.1:0-5258 GCA_964533005.1 uncultured Saprospiraceae bacterium | reverse complement strand
TTAATAATAGTAATCGAGACCCAGGTTGGTAATCAACTCCTCCCCTTTCAAATACCGCAACGTATTCAGCAGCTTTTGGTACTGCATGAAAATATCGTGCATCGGCGGCAGCCCTTCAGCGGCTTGCGGCGACTTGAAATAGAAAGACAGCCACTCCTGGATGCCATAAAAATTGGAGCGGGAAGCCAAATCCATCAGCAGCGCCAGGTCGAGGACGATGGGAGCGGCGAGGATGCTGTCCCGGCAGAGGAAGTCAATTTTGATTTGCATGCCGTAACCCAGCCAGCCGAAAATGTCAATGTTGTCCCAGCCTTCCTTGTTGTCGCCGTGGGGCGGGTAATAATTGATGCGGACTTTGTGGTAGAGGTCTTTGTAAAGCTCCGGATGGAGGTCGGGATGGAGGATTTCTTCGAGGACGCCGAGTTTGGAGACTTCTTTCGACTTGAAACTATCCGGGTCGTCGAGGACTTCGCCGTCCCTGTTTCCGAGGATGTTGGTGGAAAACCAGCCCCGGATGCCGAGCGAGCGAGCTTTCAAACCAGGGGCGAGGATGGTTTTCATCAAAGTTTGCCCGGTTTTGAAGTCTTTGCCGCAGATAGGCGTCTGCGTTTGTTTGCTCAATTCGACGATGGCAGGAGCGTCGCAGGAGAGATTGGGAGCGCCGTTGGCGTAGGGAACGCCCATTTTCAGAGCGGCGTAGGCGTAAATCATGCTCGGCGGGATGGCGGGGTCGTTGTTGCGCAAGCCCTCCTCCAGTTTCGCCAGGGAAGAATGCACTTCGCTATGCTCGATATAGACTTCGGTGCTGCCGCACCAAACTATCACCAGGCGCTCGCAGCCGTTTTTTTCCTTAAAATTTTTGATGTCGTCCATCAGCGCCTCGGCAAGTTCCATCTTGGTTTTGCCTTGCTTGATGTAGGTTCCATCGAGTTTGCGGACGTAGTTTTTATCGAAAACCGCCTTCATAGGCTGGATGGCTTCGAGTTCCGGGCGGATTTGGTCGAGGAGGGTTTTGTCCAAAACCTTCGCATGGACAGCCGATTCGTACATATTGTCCTCGAAGATGTCCCAGCCGCCGAAGACCAGTTCGTCCAGCCCAGCGAGTGGCACGAAGTCTTTGATGATGGGTTCCCGAAATTCCGTGCGTTTGCCCAGGCGGATGCGCCCCAATTGGGTGACGGAGCCGATGGGTTGAGCGATGCCTTTGTTCACGGCGATGACGCCTGCGATGAAGGTAGAAGCTACCGCCCCCATGCCGGGCAGGAGGACGCCCAGCTTGCCGTTTGTTTCTCGTATCATAATTATTAGATGGTCAGTTTTTCAACGCAAACGGCGCAAATGGCGCAGGCGGCGCTGTTTTTTGCCTGCCTGCATGATTAACGTCCCCTGCGTCGAGGTAAAAATTTGTGGGGCGCAAAGGTAAAAATTCAGCCTGCGCAGCCCAGGCGAAAGAAGCCGGGGGGGCGGTTCAGGTTGTAGAGGCAGGCTTGGCGTCGCTGTTTGCCGGGAAAAAATAGACGGGAGGAGCGGGAGGGTAGAAAATGACTGCGGCACGGTGCAGTCCAACTTTCCGAAAGTTTCAAACTTTCGGAAAGATGAGCTACGACTTCACTAATTGATTTTGCCAGTCATCAGTTTTGCCCAAAAGAAGGGGTTGAAGACTTTTTTCCGAACCGACAAATCACTGTACATCAACGAAATAAGGTCAACCAAAGCCCGGTTGCGGGAGACCCAATTTGCCAGCACGTTGACCAACCAGGGGCGAGCCATCAGTCGTTGCAAGCGGTAGCTCAATTCCATTTCTGCGCCCAGCACCCTTGCCACCCGTTGGTCGTAAGCCTTCATGAAGTTTGCGGAGAAGTCGCTGGTTTCCAGACACTTTTGCGCTTGTTCGGCAGCGATGAAGCCGCTGTAAATGGCATTCCCAATGCCCTCGCCGGTGAGCGGGTCAATCAAATGACCGGCGTCGCCAACGAGCATGAAATGGTCGCCGGAAATGGGTCGGCGGCGGCTGCCGAGCGGCAAACCGTAGCCCAATGTCTTGCCTACCTGCTCGGCATTTTTAAACCGCTCCCGCAAAATGGGGTGCGTTTCAAGCAACTCCGCCAGGTTTTTGGTCAGGTTGAAACGGCTGCGGCTGAGATGATCGCTGCGCATTCCCAACCCAACGTTGGCGTAGCCGCCGGGCAACGGGAAAATCCAAAAGTAGCCGGGGTTGATTTCCTTCAAAAAATGCAGCTCGATAAAGTTGTCCGGGTGTATGCCGCCAACGTTGCGGAAGTAGGCTCGCACTGCCCCGGCGTGGTGCTTTTCATCCTTTTCTAAACCTGCGTAATGCCTTGAAAATTGAGAGTTTGCACCGTTTGCAACGATAAGCAGCGAGGTTTCTAGTTGAAAATTTTTCGACTTGTCGTAAAGCCGGAAGCCGCCGGGTATCTTTTCAATCTGTTCGATGGAAATGCCTTCGTGGAAAGTGATGTTGGAGCGCTTTTTTACCGCTTCGATGAGCAGATGGTCGAAGTCGAGGCGCTTGGAGACGTAGCCTTGTTTGGGGTCGGAAGCTTTGTCATAATTCAATTTGAAAGGCACGTCTATCACCCGGTTGTTCGGAGCGACGAAGCGGATACCCCAAACGTCAGTTTGCAGGTGCGCCTGCGCCTCGAAATGCTGGATGATAGTAGGGTCAATTCGCCGGAGGATGGTCGCCGCTTTGCCGCTGATGGCGTCGCCGCAGACTTTGTCACGAGGGAAAACCGCCTTGTCCACGAGGATGCAGGGGATGTTCAACTGACTGAGTTTCAAGGTGGCAGCGGCGCCGCCGGGCCCGGCGCCGAGGATGCAGACGGGATTAGTATTCACGTTTGTCAGCTTCTTGAAAGGCTTGTTGTACTTCGAGGGCGAACTTTAGGTCAACGTTGAAGAATTCGGCGATATACTCAGCCTGAAAACCTATGCTGAGCATTCTTTCGATGGTATAGCGAAGGGCTTTTTCCATGCCTTGTTCTATGCCTTTTTTGATGGCTTCTTCCATGTAATATTCTCTGATGACTTCTTCCATTCCTATGATTTTTTCAGTTTGATGAAATTCCTGAGCCAGCTTTTGTGCAGTTCAAGCTTATCAAAAGTAACGTCGTGTTCCAGAAACTTGACAATCAATTGTGATGCCCGGCACTGCCATTTTTCATGGCTTGCTGTACTTCCTGCACCATCTTTAGTTCTACAGAAAGCGTATTTGCCACGAACTCGGGCAGGAAATTCTTTTCGAGCATTTTTTGAATGGATAGGCGAATGCCTTCCTGCAAGCCTTCTTGCCTGCCTTCCTGCAAGCCTTCTTGCCGACCTTCTTGCCTGCCTTCCTGCAAGCCTTCTTGCCTGCCTTCTTGCAGTCCTAGCTCTTTGTAATGTTCAATGATAACTTCTTCGAGTCCCATGATATCTTTTGTTTGATGAATTTCATAAGCCAGTTTTTCGTGAAGTTCAGAGTTGTCAAAGGTAACGTAGTGCTCCAAAAACCGCAACACGCTGCGGATTTTGTCTTTCGGAAAGCCACCTTCAATCAGCCTGCGCTTCAACTGCATGGCATAATTGAAAACGGCTTCTTCGTCCTTCCTGTTTTTTGCCAAAGAGAGCCAAGCAGTTTCCAACACGTAAGTGAAAATGTTGCTCCGGTCGCCGAAGTCTGCCGGTAGCTTTTCGGCCAGCTTGATGGTGTTGAAACTATGGGTGGTTTTTGTGCCCATGAATTCGTGCTCGTAGCTCTTGGGATGATAATCTTCTTTGTCATCCGTCAAGATGGCGAGTTGGGTCACCTCCTTGCCGAAGCGGTCGAGGATGCGGTAGAAATAAATGAACATCCGCTTGGGAAATTCCCCGTCCACGTAGCCTTGAATTTCGATGTGAATCAGGAACCAGGCTTCGGTTCCGTCTTTGAGAAAAACCTTGACCAGCAAATCCACCACCCGGCGGCTGGTGTCGCTGTCCGGCGCAATCTGCGCCATTTCTTGTTCGAGGAACTCGAAGCCTTTTGAGAAGTCAATCAGCCCTATGTAGGCAGCGAAAAACAGGCGAACCAAATCTTCAAAAAGGTCTTTGGCGGCTCCCTTCCAGAGTTTGTCCCGTGAAATCATGTTGAGTGAGTTTTCTCTGTCAGCAAGGTTTTTCCAGGATTGAACCGGAGCAAATAGTCGCTCAACAGCAGGGCAATGGTCTGGATTTTTTTTCAAGAATTTTCAATCCACCGGCGAACTTTCATGCCCGGCAGCCTATTTTTACGCCACCAATAAGCGGAAGTAGCTCAGTTGGTAGAGCATCAGCTTCCCAAGCTGAGGGTCGCGAGTTCGAATCTCGTTTTCCGCTCCTAAAAAAAACGGCTCGCTGACAACAGCGAGCCGTTTTTTTTTCAGGCAACTTCCACCTCCTCCCTGATTTTGATTTTCTCCAACTGCTCCCGCAGCCATTGGTCAAGTCCCCGGTACCAATCCAAGTGCGGAGACCATCTTCCGCAACCGCCCTTCATTGGGTGAAAACATTGCGTTTCTTCCCACTGCTTGCCGCAAGCGGGGCATCTGCCGCCGGTGTCGAAGGTATGCCAGGAATGCCCGCACGAGCACGACCAATGGTCGGAGGGTTGCGGTTCCCAATTGCATTTCGGGCAGGCGATTTTGATGTTTGCCATTGGGATGGTGGTTTGAAATGGTCAGGAAAAACAAGAGAGATGACTTACTCAAAAATCATCTCTCCCGCTGGGTCTGGCAAAGTTCCAGCCCAACTTTAGAAGGGTCATGAAGCGAAAACCAAGCTGGGATTTGAACGCTATATTTCGCCTTCCCGCTTCTTATTCTCCTTATAGACTGCTTTGAGGATTTCGTGCCTGCGCTTGACGGAAGGCTTGGTGAATTGCTTGCGGGTGCGCAATTGCTGAATCACCTGCGATTGCTGGAATTTGCGCTTGAAGCGCTTCAATGCCTGGTCAATGGACTCGCCATTTTTAATTTCTACGATAAGCATGGACTGATTTTGATTGATTGAATTTTTGAAAATGGGTCGCAAATGTAAAGATGTTTCCCAGAAAAAGAAGTGTCGTGATTGGTGATTGGTGATTAGTGATTGGGGGCGCCCAATCACTAATCACCAGTCACTAATCACCAGTCACCAATCACTATTTCAAAGCGATGTACTCCACCAGCAAGGCATTCCTGTCCATGCCCAAATATTGCTCCGGCGGCTCGCTGAAGATTTGCAGGAAGTTGTAGGCATTG
>CAZHLB010000516.1:0-5263 GCA_964533005.1 uncultured Saprospiraceae bacterium | reverse complement strand
CCGCCGATTTCAATCGGCGGGATTGCCAAAAGCTCAACTCACATCTATCTTCTTTACAAAAACATCACATCAGACGTTGGATGCTGATGTTTTGTAAAAATGATAGATGTGGGAATAGGTTACCTGCGCCCGCCCGTTGAAACGGGCGGTTACAAGATGATAGATGTGTGCCCAGTTCAATCGTACAGCTTGAAATAATTCCGAAAGCACATACCCGGTAAAAGAGAAGGGGTTGAGAAATTATCAATTTCTCAACCCCTTCTCTGTTACAAGGTGTGCAAACTTCAATTCACCACGAAGCGCTTCGCAAAAACGCCTTCATCCGTGCGAACATTTAAAAAATAAAGCCCTGCCGCAAACTCCCCGGTGGCGATTTGCACCACCTGTTCCTCGCTCGACAGCGTTTGCTTTTTCAGCAACTTGCCTTGCACGTCTGTCACGAACAGTTCAGCGTCGGCGGTCAGTGCATTTTTGAACACGACATTCAGCACATCCGAAGCTGGGTTCGGGAACACACTCACCTGGTTTTCAAGACTTTCCTCGTCCGTTCCGCTCGGCGCATTCGGGTCAATCACGATGCTGAACTTGGGCGTTCCGAGCCAGCCTCCTGTGCCGTCTTCCACGATGAAAGTGAAATAATCGCCCGTCACGTTCGGGTCGAGATTGGTGTAGCCAAGTTTTCCCGTGTGAATATCGCCTTGCGTGAAATGGTTGCCGACGACCAATTGCGCCCCGTTGCGAGTCAGGAAACCGTATTTGGGCGCAGCTACGATGGTGTATTGCAGTTGGTCGGCATTGTTGTCCGTGTCCTCCACCAGCAGCAGGTTTTCGTAAATGCCGTATGACCCGCCCGGCTGCATGAGCAGCGGCTCATTATTGATTAAAAATGGGTTGTTCGCATTCACGGCAGCGCAGAATTCGAGGTTCCAGGCTGACAGGTTGCCGCCTTGCCCCAGCGCATTCACCACCTGCACCCGCAGCACCCAGTTGCCCACCGTGTTTTCGCCGACGAAGGCTGCGAGCGGGTTTTGCGGTTTGTACGACAGACCATTGATGGGCGGACAGGCGATTTCAAATGGCGCCTGGTCGTCCAATCCAAAATCGAAAGTGGAGACGTTGCCGCAGACCTGGTCGAACAACACGACCTCCGTTCCCGCCGGGCTGACGAGGGTGACTTTCAAGTCTGGCAAAGCGTCGTGCTGACCTTTTATTTTGCCCACGTTCATATCGGTTATCACGCTGTTCTGCAAGATAGGCAGCGAGGATTCGATGGTCGGTGTGCCAACGTTGGAGATGTTTTTCGGCACGTCGTTGCTCACGAATGGAGCGCAGGTGACGGTGAAGGTTTGGAAAGTTTGCGCATCCGACCAATCCGCTTCGGTGCAAATATTCGAGGGGCGCACCCGCCAGAAATATATCTGGCTTTCGGTCAGCGAAACATCGGGGGTGTAGCTGCCTGCGGCAAAATTGTACGCCTCGTCCACAATGGTTCCCTGTTCAAAATTGGGGCTGGTGGAAAGTTGGAAATCGTACAGGTCGGCATTTGGCAAAGGCGTCCAGGTGAAGTCTGGCAGCAAGCCTAATGAGGATTGACCGCTGGTGGGCGTGAGCAATTGCAAGGCGCTGAAATCGCTATAGACTACCTTGAAAAACAAGGAGCGGTAGGTCGTGTCTGTGCCTGCGACTGCTTGCAACGTGACCTCAAAATCTCCGTCGGCGGTCACGTCGGACATGTCCAATTTCAACACGGAAGACTCGCCGGGAACCACCGGGTTTTGGCTGAAACTGATGCCGACGCCTGCGGGCAAGCCAGCGGTCACTGCCAAAGTCACCGGGTCGGAAAAGTCAAGGACGGAGCCGGTTAGCACTTCCAATGATGCCTCGTTGGGCACACAAACCTGCTGCCATTGCGGGCTGACGCTCATCGTGTAGCCAGCGGTTTCGGCAGGCTGGATTTGGAAATTCTGGTTGCTCAGGTCGAAGAAAATGTTGTTGGCAGCCTTTACTTTGATTCTCGCCGTGTTCGACGCCACGTCGGGAACGCTGACAATTTCGCTGCCGTCGTTGGGCGTGAAGCTCGCCAGTTGATGAGGATAAGTTTGCCCGCCGTCCACCGACAGGAAGATGTTCACGCCTTGGCAATTGACCTTGTTGTTGTCGGTGTTTGCCACGTCCCAGGTGACTTCCACCTCGTCGCCTGCCTTCCAGACGACCGTATTGAGATTGGGATTTGTCACCAAAAAGGGGCCCGCAGTTTCGGTGGCATCGAAAGTCACGTCTTGCCAAGTGACTCCGCCAGTGCCTTCCGCCACGTTGTTGTCCCGCACGGTGCAGCGGAAACCTAAGTTGCGGCTGTATGTCGGTAGCAATTCGACGTTGCTGGTTTGATTGTTCAAAATGGTGGACAAACGAGGGAAAATGCGCCAAGGCGAAGTGCTTGGGTCGAAGCTGCGGAAGGTGGGCGAATCGTTGACCGGGGTTCCAAGCGGAAACCAGGCTCCGGGAAAGGATTGCTTTTGCTCCCAGCAATAAGTCAAGGGGTCGCCGTCCTCGTCGCTTGCGATTGCTTCCATCTCAAATGGCGTACTGATTGGAATGTAAAAACCATTTGCGTAAGGCAATTCCACCGCAGGCGAGTGGTTGCTGGTTTCCTGTTCCGTCACGCAGAGGTTGCCGCCGCCGTCCCGGGTGTATGACCAAAACTCCTCGATGGTGCCGCCGTGATAGTGGATATTGCTGTTGCCAGGGATGTTGCTGGAGCCGCAAGCCCCCTGGTAGCTCAAAATCGTACTGCCGCTGCCCGGCTCGTAGGCAGAGGAAGAGTGAAACTGTCCCTCTGAACCCGGACAATGGCTGAAAGTGTGACCAGCGCTGAATTGGTGCCCCATTTCGTGCGCCGCAATCGAAAGCGTAGTGCCGACCACGTTGCTGCTGCAATGGCAGGTGACGCCACGAGCCTTGCCCTGGCTGCAAACCGAGCCGGAAACCACACCCCCGACGTCGGAGCAGCAGCCGGTGAAGCAATGCCCCACGTCGAAGTTGCTCAAGCCGACTTTTTGGTTGAGGATATCCTCGTTTTGCTCGAGCAAAGCGCCGCCCATGTTTGAGTTTTGATACGGGTCGTCCACGTTGAGGAAAATCAAGAGGTCGTTGTTGGGAATCAAAACCAGCCGGATGTCCAGGTCTCGCTCCAGGACGGAGTTCAAAGTGTTGGTCGCAGTTACTAAGCTGGACATGACGCTACTCATCGTTCCGCCGTGCCCTTGGCTGTATTCGTAGGTGCAAGCCAATGCAAACTGATAAATGTGCAAAGTCGCCAAAGCGCCTTCGTCGCCGCCACGCAGGTTGAGTTCTTCATCCTCATTGGCAAGGGTCAGGTCGGCAGTTTCTTCACCCGGCATTGGCACTTTTTGGATGAAAACGGGCGGCAAATCCAACCCTTCCCACATAAAATTCGAGTGTTTGAAACACACGTAAAACTGCGTCTGGGCGCTGGCGTAAGGCATGACCAAAGAGCCGCCTTCATTGCCGGGAATGATAGCATGAAAGCCATCCTCGCCGAATCCGAAACGCACCGTCAGCGCCGGGTTGGAGATGCCCATGCCAGCGTAAGTTTTAATCGTAGGAAACTTGGCAGCCAGTTCCGGGTGCATCACGGAGGACTCCCAAACTTTGAAAGTTTCCAGCTTGCCATCCGGCATCGGCAGAGCGATTTGAACTGCGCCAGCTTTTGCTTGCGCCGAACCTTCGGCGGGCGCCAGGCGAAGGTGCTCCCGCATGGCGACGAAGTCGAGGGAATAAGTCAGGTACTCGTCGGGCATGGCGACGGTTTCCGATTTTTCGGGCAACCAGATTTCGCTTGCGGTGACGGGTTTGAAAAAATTGGCGGGTTGACCGACCGCTGCCATCGCTGCGAACAGGACGGCGCAAAGCGTAGTCAGGACATTTTTCATCAGCTAAAAAATTTGAGTGAAGGATTCAATGAGAATGGTTTCGGAGAATTCTTGAAAGAAGCAGGTAAATTTTAGTGGGCAAAAATACAACGGGATGGGAGAGCGGGGAAAATTGTTTGGTGGGCGAGGTGACAAAACATAAGGACTGCGTTCGCAAACCTGCACCATTACTGGTTTGCAGGGGCAAAACGAGGCGTGATAGAACACGGATTTGAACGGGTGCGACGGATTTATGCGGATTTTTTTCACTCACTAATCCGTCTAAATCCGTCGCACCCGTTCAAATCCGTGTTCTATCACGCCACGAGTTCTTATTTCACAAATACCCTTGCAGCCAATACATCACGCACCCAACCCACTCCTTAATTATCGCTTCCCACCAGGCAAATCCCATCCGGTCAGGAATCACCGTATTTTCAAATTCCCAGCGGCGCACCTCAGTCAAATGGTCAACGCTGAAAGGCGTGAACTGAACGCCAGCCTTTTTGTAGCAACCCATCGAGCGGCGCATGTGCCAGGCAGAAGTGATGAGCAGGCAAGAAGCGCCAGGGTATTTTTCCGCCAGTATTTTTTGCGTGAAAATGGCATTCTCGTAAGTGTTCCTCGAAGCGCCTTCGACGATGATGTTTGAATCGGGGACGCCCGCTTCGAGCAGAAAAAGGCGGGCATCCACTGCCTCGCTCGGATGGTTTTGACGCAGCGAACCGGAGCCGCCAGTGAGCAAAATCTTCCTGATTTTTCCAGCCCGGTACAATTCGTAGGCATTCAAAAAGCGGTTGGCAGTGCGACTGAAATTCATCCGGTCGGCGGTCGGGCGGATGTGCGGGTTGGAGTAGCCGCCAAGCAAAATGCCGATGTCGTAGGGCGTGGAAATTTCATCCATCGTCACCGTTTCGACTTCCCACCAGCATACTACTTCGTTGAAAATGAAGTGGTTGGTAAAAAAAAAGCCCAGCACAACGGCGAGCAACAGACTGCACTTTTTCCGCACCGCCTTTTTCGCCAGCAAGGAATAAAGCATCAAACCCAGCACCCAATTGAGTGGCTGAATGAGGAAAAACAGGACTTTGGAAAGGATGAAAAACATGGATAAAGTTGATGAGGGTTGATGAGGGTTGATGAGGTTGATAATCAACCTTTATCAACCTTCATCAACCCTCATCAACTTTTAAAACGGCAAGGTGGTGAGCCGTTCCACGAAGAAGGAAAACAAACCAGGCTTCAACGCCAGCGTGAACAAGAAGCCAAAAACCGCCCCGTAAAAGTGAGCGTCGTGCCCAATCAAATCGTGCCCTTTTTTGCTTGCCCAG
>CAZHLB010000515.1:0-5263 GCA_964533005.1 uncultured Saprospiraceae bacterium | reverse complement strand
AGACTTTCGGAAAGGTTGTTTCACTTCAATTTTGACAGGTTATTTTTCGCACGTTTCTAAACATTAAAAAACTTGATGTCCATGCCGGAATTTTAGCGGGAATAACCCAAAAAACAAGTGCCCGAAAGCCACAACTTCCGGGCACTTGCATTTTGGAGAACTCCATGACTTGCCAACTCGCCAATCCTACCTCACCAAAGTCACATCCCCCCGATACAACAAAACCTCCCCATCCAAAAACTCCACCTCCACCAAATACATAAAAACCGCCGGTTTCATCCGCTGCCCTCGGAAAACACCATCCCACCCAGGCGTCCCATCCGGGCTGGGCGGCACGTTGGTATCTTCAAAAACCAACTCGCCCCAGCGGTCGTACACACGGGCAAAATTGATGTTGACCACGCCAACGCCAGTGAAGACTTGGAACTTATCATTGAAGCCATCGCCGTTGGGCGAGAAGATGTTGGGGATATAAACGTTCCGGTTTTTGTCAACGTCCACGAAGACCTGGGCGGTGGCGGAACAGCCGTTCACGTCCACGATGGTCAGCGTGTAAAGCATTGACTGAACGGCATTTACGAGCGGGTTTTTGCAATCCGTGCAAGAAAGCTGGTCGGGCGGCGACCAGAGGAAAGTGTCAATCGGAAGCGTGGAAAGGATGGTCGGGTCGAGGCGGGTGAGCGAATCGCCCAGTTCGATTTCAACGACTTCGGGCAGTTCCAGCACGAGTTCCTGGGGTTGTTCGATGAAGATGGTGGTGTCGGCGGTGCAGCCGTTCACCACATCCACGACTTCGATGGTGTGCTCGCCGGCGAAGATGGGCGCAGGCTCGCCGGGCAGACGGTTGATGCCCTGGTCAACATTGAATTGATAGGTCGCCTGGTTGCCGCCCCAAACCGAATCCACCGTGATGAAAGTATTGCTGCCAAAGCAGCCGATGTCGCTCATTTGACCTAAAGTAAACTGGATGGGCGGCGGCTCGGAGAGGGTGTGCGAGAGGCTGTCCTCGCAGCCCAACGGGTCAACGACGGTGACGGAATACGTGCCCGGCGGAAGGTTTTGTGCAGAATTGGCGGTGGACGAGGCAATGCCACCCGCCCAAATGAAAGTCGGCGCACCCAGATTGATGTTGCCGCCTTGCACCTCGACGGTCAGAATGCCGTCCTGCTCGCCAGGGCAGGAGATATCGGAAGTGCTGTTTTGATTCAAAAACACGTCGAAAACGTCCGGCTCGATGATGATGACCGTGTGCGTGAAACTGCAAGATTTCGAGTCTTCGATGGTCGCCGTGTAGTTTCCGGCAGGCAGGCTGGTGATGGTCGAGCCGGTTTGACCGCCTGCCCAGGTGATGAGGTAGGGAGGCGTTCCGCCGCTCGGCAGGAGCGTGATTTCGCCGTCGGACAAGCCGTTGCAAGAGACGTTTGTGATGTCTTGCCCCGGCGTGATGGGCGGCGGCGCAAGAATGGTGACGGTCGTGTCAATGAAGCAAGTGCCGTCGCTAACAGTCAATTGTTGCGCCCCGGCGCAAAGTTGGGCGGCGCTGCTCGATTGCGCATTTTGTGTGTTCTCGCCGCTTTGCCAGGTGAAGTCGAAAGTGCCGCTGCTACCATCGCTATAAAGTGCGGTGGCAGTTGCTTGCCCGTCGCAGGTCTGCCCGGAGTTGGCGCAACTGACCGTATCCAAAGCTGAAAAAGTCACCACGATGCTTGGCGGGTCGGGCAGGTTGATGGTTTGAGTGATGGGTGCGCAGTTGTTGGCATCCACGATGGTGACCGTGACGATGCCAGCCGTCAAGCCTGCCAGCACATTCAAACCAGTGCCGGAAACGCCGTTCGACCAGTTAAAAAAGTAAGGCGTCGCTCCCCCGCTCACGTACAAAATAATACTACCGCCGCTCTGTCCCGGGCATTGCGGTTGCACAATATTGAAACTATCCAAGACCAGCGGAGGCAGTGCCACTACCTGCGCCGTGTCCACCGCTTCGCACAAATTGGCGTCGCTGACGGTCACTATGTACGTGCCTGCTGCCAAGCCGTTGATGGTGCTGCCCGTCATGCTGTTTGACCAATCATAGCTCGTGATAGCTGCGCTGCCCGGCGTTGCCGTGACCGTGAGTGAGCCATTGTTACCTCCGCCGCAAGACAGGGTATCGTTTTCCAGCAAATCAATCGTCGGCGGCGCAGGCGCAATGACCGTTGCACTCACCGTATCGAAGCACTGATTATTATCCTGAACAGTCACCGTGTAGGTGCCAGCCGACAATCCGGTGGCGGTGGAATCCGTGCCCGGCGCATTCCAGGCATAGCTGAAAGGAGCTTCGCCGCCGGTGACAGCGACCGTGATGCTGCCGTCGTTGCCGGGCTGGCAGGTTTCGTCCTGAACGTCCACCACAATCACGTCTATTGGTTCCGGCTCGGTGATGATGAAAGTGGTGTCAATTTCGCAGCCCGCTGCGTCTTCCATCACGACGGTGTAAATGCCTACGCAAAGGTTGTTGAGCAGCGAAGTGGTGGCGGTGGTGGCGACAGGCGGCGGTGGCGGTGGCGTTCCGAACCAGTCGAAATTGTAGGGCAGCGAAGGCACTCCGCCGCTCGTCGTGCCGGTGATGAAAATGCTGCCGTTGCAAGCATTGTCGCAGGTGACTTGCTGCACCAAAGCATTGACAGACAGGACTTTGACGGCAGGCAGAAAAATATTGCTGTCCACCACGCAGCCATTGTTGTCGGTCACGACGACGAGGTAGTGATCGGAAGGTACGCCGGTTACGTTGGACATGTCGCCGATGACTGTCAAGCCGCCGCCGAGGTCGGGCCACTGGATGACGTAGTCCTGGTTTGCGTCAGGTGAGCCGCCGGTGACTTGCAAGCTAATCGTGCCGTCGCCGACGCCGGAGCAGGTGGCAGGCGTGAGGTTCAAATTGAGCGTCAGCGGCGAAGGTTGCTGGAGAAAAGTGAAGGCTGAAGTGGTGCAGCCCGTTGCAGTTTGTGTCACGGTGACGGCGTAGGGACCGGAAGGAAGGTTGCTGATGGTTTGGCTGGTTGCGCCGTTTGTCCAGCTAAAATCGTAGGTCAATTCTGCATTGGGCACATTGTTTCCATCCAACTGGACGACCGCCGTGATGCTGCCCGTCAGCCCAAAACAAAGCGGCCCGCTTTCCAACATGTTGATACTCAGAATCGGAGGCGAAAACACCTCCACCTGCTCGACGACCGTGAGCGGAACGCCTTGCGCATCTGCAATTGTCACCGAATACGTCCCTGCCGCCAGGTTGCCGGGCGTTGCGAATGAGCCGCCGTTGGTATTAATTGTGCCGGGGCCCTGCACCGTTCCGCCCGCCGTATTTTGCCAAGTCACCGAGTAAGGTGGCTGCCCACCACTCACTGTCACCGTAAATCTGCCATCCGTTGCGCCGGAACAACTGACGCTGTCCTGGACAAAATTGACCACCAGCGCAGCATTGGAAACGCAAACCAAACCCGGCGTCCCATCAAATCCCAATTGACTGCCTGAGCCATTAAAAACTTCGATACCAGAGCCGAGCGCCAGGTCAACGTATTGAATATCAGTGCAATCGCCGTCCCCGCCGACGATATCGAAACACAATTCATACAGCACCGTTCCGTCCGGCAGGTTCACGCCGTTGGTCGTCGGGTCGAGCCAGGAAAAGACGAGGGAGTCGTTGCCGATGGTGTTGAAACTGTTGCCAGCGGTGAAGTTTGGCAGCAGGTTCGTCAGGTTGGCAACGTGGTCGAATTGCAAAACGGTGGGATCCCAGGTCAAGGCATATTGCATCGAAACGATGTCGAGGAAGCCATCTACGTTGGTCACCGGGACGCAGATTTGGTCGCCGGGAGCGGCCGTCAGGCTGTCAATTTCTTGCGAAACGCTAACGCAGGCGCTCATGTCCGCCAGGAAAATGCCGCCGCAACTTTTGCCGTCCTCGACCGTGATTTGATAAACGCCCGCCGTCGGCACTTCAAAAATTAGCGGGTCGCTATGCGTGACGCTGCCGTTGGTCACCGTGCCATGCACGTTGGGGTCGCCAATCAAGGTAATCGTGATGTCGTAGTTGCTGCCGTCGAATTGCGGCAAGCCGCCAAAAACATTCACCGACCCCCGGCAGCCGCTCAATCCTTGCGAGTTGTCGAAGTTGTTGAAAGTGATGGTGTTGAGATAAACTACCGCAAAACGCTCCGCCGTGTTGAGGTTCACGCAGGGCCCATGCTCGCCCGTGCCGGGGTCGTTTTCATATTGCTTGATGGCAAAATTGTCAATCGTCAGCGGGGCGAACCAGATGAGCAGCGGGTTGCCGCCGTTGAAAAAATTTTGCAGCGTACCCGTGTTGTTGAAAGTGATGTTGCCGTTGGCGCTGCCGCCTGCGGTCACCCAAATTCCTTCCGCCGGAGGCGGCATGTCAATGATGCAAGGGTCGGTCAAAATGCTTGTCAAATTGGGCCCCGAAACGGTGGGCGGGCAATCGAAAAAGCCGTAGGTGATGCCAGGTTGCGTCAGCGGATTGGGGTCGCCGGTGAGGTTGGCGTCGCCGTTGTGGACGATGTTGATTTGGTCGTTGAAGCAGAGGAAAATCGTGTCCAGACTGATGTCGTTGCTCTGCCCAACAAAGTTGCTGAAGCCAATCGTGCCAGCGTCCTGGTCGGCGCAGGCGAGGGCGAGGGCGATTTCGGATTGGGGATTTCGGATTTCGGATTTGGTCGGGATATCCGAAATCCCAAATCCCAAATCCGAAATCGAAATGTTCTGAGGCGACTGCCCGAAACTGGAAATAACGCCGAGCAGGAGGACTGTCAATGGGAAAATGCGGTAGAACATTGTATTCGATAGTTGGATTAGAAAATTGGTGATTGGCGATGAGATTTTTCGACACTGATTTCGCTGATTTGACTGATTCCCACTGAAGTAACTCCGTGTGAATCAGTCAAATCAGCGAAATCAGTGTCGAAAACCAAGGAACGGCAAAACGAGGGCGAGGTGTCGGTTATTGCCGCTGCTGAAGTGTGCAAAAGCGGGGCAAAAGTAGGATGAATTTGAAGAAAGGTCTGGCTATGATGGGTTTTTGTCAAATGTTGCGCCAAGCAATCATGTTAGGCATCAAAGTGCAAAGTACTCGGACAGAAATATGCTGACAGGTGCAATTAAGCTCGGCATTCGGAGCGGCGGGGTTTTGAGACCCGTGCAATTAAGCTCGGCATTCGGAGCGGCGGGGTTTTGAGACACGTGCAATTAAGCTCGGCATTCGGAGCGG
>CAZHLB010000514.1:0-5281 GCA_964533005.1 uncultured Saprospiraceae bacterium | reverse complement strand
GGAACCGTCCTGTCCCGTGGGCCGTCTGCAAGGCGTTTTTGCAGGCGGCACACGGGACAGGACGGTTCCTCTGCGAGGATGACAAAAGCGGCTTGCGGACGTGCTTGACGAGTTATGATACAGCCTCGGACGCTCGTTTTATTTATTGGACAACAGAATGGAAAGAAAGACAAGTTGGATTGGCATTGCCTTCGTCCTTGCCCTCGCAGTTTCGGCGGCGGGAATTCGCTGCGATTCCCGTTCAAGCGAAGGCAAAAAACTGGCGGAAACCTACTGCGGCAGTTGCCACCTTTTCCCCGAACCTGGTTTGTTGCCCAAAGAGATTTGGCAGAACAACGTGCTGCCAGCCATGCTTCCCTACCTGGGTTTGACGACGCCCTCCAATTTGAGCGCCGATGAACGAATGCGAGTCTATCAGGCAGGTGTTTACCCTTCCCAACCTATGTTGGATAAAGAAGCCTTCGGCAAAATCCAACAATTTTACCTCGACCATGCCCCTGCCTCGCTACCTGCCGGAGAGAGAACTAAATTTTCATCGTTGGAAAAAAAATTCAAGCCGTTACGCGTGAGCCTCCCTCCTGGCGCTTCGGTGACGACGCTGCGTTTTGATTCCACCGAAAACAAGTTGCTGGCTGGTTTCCAAAACGGAATGGTACTGGTGTTGAATGACAGTTTCGCCATTACAGACACTTTTGGAGTTATCCATCCGGTTTCCGACGCAAGGATTGTGGATGGCAAACTTGCCATTTTGGAAATCGGCAGATTATTGCCGAGCGACTTATTCAAAGGAAGATTGACCGCCAAGGATTTCCACCGCCGCCCGCCCGACGTCAGGCAATTTTGGCTGCAAGAACTCAACCGCCCGGTCGAGTTTCAATTTGCCAACCTGGTCGGTAGCTCCCTGCCGGAAGTCATCATTTGCGAATACGGCAACCGGGTCGGCAGTCTTTTCTGGTGCGAAAGAGACTCGGCAGGCAATCCGGGCGAGCGGCATGTTTTGTCCAATATGCCTGGCGCTCGAACGGTCATTCCTTGCGACGCAGACAAGGATGGGCGCACGGATTTGCTGGCGCTTTTTGCCCAAGGCAACGAAAGGGTGGCGCTGTTCAAAAACAAAGGCAACGGCATTTTCGAAGAGAAAAATTTGCTACGCTTTCCTCCGGTCAACGGCTCCAGCTTCCTCGAACTGGCAGACATGGACGCCGACGGCGACCCCGACCTGGTGCTGTCAAACGGTGACAATGGCGACTACTCCATCGTCTTGAAACCCTGGCACGGCGTGCGGATTTTCGAGAATGACGGCAACTGGAACTACTCCGAAAAATGGTTTCACCCGATGAACGGCGTAGGAAAAACCATCACCCGTGATTTCGACGGCGACGGCGACTTCGACATCGCTGCCATTTCTTATTTCCCCGATTTCGGCAGCAACCCGCAGGAAGGTTTTGTCTTTTTTGAAAACAAGGGTAGCTTGAAATTCGAGCCGTTCAGCATGCCCGAAGCAAAGCTGGGTCGCTGGCTGGTGATGGATGCAGGGGATTTTGATGGCGACGGCGATGAAGACCTTGCGCTCGGTTCGTGCATCACGGGTCCCAGGATGGGAATTCCGCCGGAACTGACTTGGGAATGGGCGGAAGAAAACGTGGCAGTGCTGGTTTTGCTGAATAAAATTCGGTAGGCGGCATGCGATTTTCTTTCCCGCACCGGCAAGAATTTCTACCCCGCCGCTCTCTTTCCTGGTTTTTTTCACCTTTGCCGCAAAAACAGCCATGCCCATTTCCGTTGAAAAATTCACGTTCAATCCCTTCTCAGAAAACACCTACGTCCTCCACGACGACACCGGCGAGTGCATCATCATTGACCCGGGTTGTTACGAGCCGCATGAAAAAATCGAGTTGAGCCAATTCATCATCAACAACAACCTCCGCCCCGTCCGCCTGCTCAACACGCATTGCCACATTGACCATGTTTTTGGAAACAAATTCGTGGCGGACACCTGGTCGCTACCACTGGAAATCCACGAAGGCGAGTTGCCCGTGCTCGAAGCCTTGCCTGAAATCAGCCGCTATTTTGGCATTCCGCTACAAGAGCCTTCGCCCATGCCGGGCAAATTCATTCGAGAAGGAGACCTCATCGAGTTTGGAAATTCAAAGTTGGAAGTGCTTTTCACGCCTGGTCACTCGCCTGCCAGCCTGAGTTTTTTCTGCCGGGAAGACCGTTTCGTGATTGCCGGAGACGTGCTTTTTTACGGCAGCATTGGTCGCACCGACCTGCCCGGCGGCGACTACGACACGTTGATTTCGAGCATCAAAACGCAGCTTTTTCCACTTGGCGACGACGTGAAAATTTATTCGGGGCATGGCGCTGACACGAGCATTGGTTTCGAGCGCAAGCACAACCCATTTTTGATAAGTTGAACTAGGATAACTGGGATAGCGAAGGATATAAAAGATGGGGGGACGTTCAAATGCTGACGTCCCCCCATCCTTTACATCCTTCGCTATCCCAGTTATCCTAGTTCAAAATCAGCAAGAAACCGCTGCCATGAATATTTTGAATTTGGATGCGGGCATCCTTCGCCAGGTACTTCCGCAAGCGGGCGATGAAAACATCCATGCTCTTGCGGGCGAGAAAATCCTGCCTGCCCCAGAGTTTTTGCAAGACCAATTCACGAGGCACGAGATTGCCCTGACTCTGAGCAAGCAGGCGAAGAACGGCAGCTTCCCGGTCGGTTAAAATGCGCTCCTCCTCGCCGTGCCGAAGCAGTAGTTTTTGGCTGTCAAAAAGGTAATCGCCGATTTGAAAAACCGTCTGTTCCTCATTTTGCGTCGGCTCGAAAGCACCTGAGCGTTTGAGAACAGCTTGGATTCTGACGACCAATTCTTCTTCATTCACCGGTTTTTTGATGTAGTCGTCAGCGCCAGCTTTGAAGCCTCTCTGCACGTCGGCGGGCAAGCTTTTGGCGGTGAGAAAAATCAACGGCAGATCCGGTCGCTTTTGCCGTTGCAACTCGCCGACCGTGAAGCCATCGAGAGCAGGCATCATCACGTCGAGGACGCAAAGGTCGAAGCTGGCGGCGTTGAATTTTCGCAGGGCTTCGACGCCATCCTTTGCCCATTCTACTTCAAAATTTCTGGAAATGAGGAACTCCCGGAGCAGATAGCCCAGGGTTTCGTCGTCCTCGGCGAGGAGAATTTTAGGAAGCTTATTTTCCATTTGAAACTGTTTAGCCCGTCTGCAAACGGGAGATGACATCTTTGCGCATGATTCAAACGACACTCGGCATCCTCCGCTCCCACCTGATTTATTGCTGGAAGCCCTTCAACCGGCGGCGGATGCTGCGTTTTTACGGTCAATTTATTCGCCCCGGCGACTTGTGCTTCGACCTCGGCGCTCACCTCGGCAACCGGGTGGATGTGTGGTCGAGCCTCGGCGCAAGGGTCGTGGCGGTCGAGCCGCAACCTGCCTGCCTGCGCTTTTTGGAAAAGCATTTTGGCAAAAAAAGCAACGTGACCATTTTGCCCAAAGCTGTCGGCGCAACGGTCGGCAATGGCTCGCTGAACATCAGTTCGCTCACACCAACGGTCAGCACTTTGTCTGGCGAAAATTGGCGACAAAGCCTAAATGCCAAAGCCACTTTCAAATCCCGTTGGCAAAGCCAAATCGAGGTAGAAATCACCACGCTGGACGCCCTCATCGAGGCTTTCGGTGTGCCGGTTTTTTGCAAAATAGACGTCGAAGGCTTCGAGGAAAAAGTGCTGCAAGGTCTGTCCCAACCGTTGCCGCACCTGTCCTTCGAGTTTTTCGCCTGGACGCCCGAAGCCACCGGAAAGTGCATCGAACTGCTTGAAAATCAAGGAACTTACCTCTTTAATTGGTCAATCCGGGAAACGCATCGCTGGCAATCGGCGCATTGGCTTTCCGCCGCCGAACTGAGGAAAACCCTCCAAACTTTCACCCACCTGGCATTTTCCGGCGACATTTACGCCCGCCTGGAAACATAAGCCAAACCGCCGCGTTCTCAGTGTCATTTGGTGATAGGTGACTGGTGATAGGTGATTGGTGAATGGTGATTGGGCTACCCCAATCACTAATCACCAATCACCTATCACCAGTCACCTATCACCACTTCAAAAATGCAACGTCAAGTCGAAGCTTCCCTCCCCACCGATTGGGGAAATTTTAACATCATTGCCTACGGCGACTCACCGGACGACCCCACGCCGCACGTGGCGCTGGTGCATCAAAATTTCAACCCTGCCAAGCCCGTGCTCGTGCGCATCCATTCCGAGTGCATGACCGGCGACCTGTTCGGCAGCCGCCGCTGCGACTGCGGCGAGCAACTCGAAAAGGCGCTCGAACTGGCTGCCAAACAAGGCGGCGTCGTGATTTACCTGCGCCAGGAAGGCAGGGGCATCGGCTTGATTAACAAGCTGAAAGCCTACAATCTACAAGACCAGGGCTTCAACACTGCCGATGCCAACACCCACCTCGGCTTCGAAGTGGACGCTCGCCAATACGACCTCGCTCTTGAAATCCTGAACGACCTTGACATCCATCGCATCCACCTGCTGACCAACAACCCGTTGAAAATCGAGGCGATTGAAAGCTCCGAAATCGAAATTGTGAGCCGCCTGCCGCTGGTCATCGAGCCGAAAAAAGAGAACCGCAACTACTTGAAAACCAAGCAGGAATTGATGGGACACCTCCTGATGGTCAAATGAATAGCGATGGAGAGCGGTGGTTGTCGGAGAAAAATTTTGAAAAAATTTTTCTCCGACAACTACCGCTCTCCGAAGATTCTTCCCCGTGCAAATCACTTCTTTCGCCACGCCAGCCTTGCTTTTTCCAGCCATTTCGCTGCTGATACTCGCTTACACCAACAAGTTTTTAGCCATCGCCAACCTCATTCGCAAGCTGCATTCGGACTACGAAAAGGAGCAGCGCCCCATTTTGCGGGAGCAAATCGTCAGCCTGCGCCGCCGGGTTTTGCTAATCCGTTCGATGCAGACTTTTGCCATCGGCAGCTTTTTTCTCTGCTTCATCTGCATGTTTTTTCTGTTTTTGAATGAGCCGGTAATTGCCACCTGGGTTTTCGGGGCGAGTTTGGTTTCGATGATTATCTCGCTGGTTTACAGCTTTTTGGAAATAAAATCCTCCGCCAGCGCCCTGAAATTGTTGCTCAAAGAATTTGAAGAATAGCGGTGAGTGTTGCCCCGGTAGCACAGCCTTCAGGCTGTTTTGGGGTGCGGCGTTTATTACAGCCACGAGGCGGACAAAA
>CAZHLB010000513.1:0-5302 GCA_964533005.1 uncultured Saprospiraceae bacterium | reverse complement strand
GGGGTCTTCAAAAAATCAACTTCCACTTTTCAATAAAATCAGCACATCGCTAATGTCAGCCAACAAAAGCCTTTGGTATAAAGCCGAGGGCTTTTGTATTTTTGTTGAAATAATTAGCAAGCATGGTAGGAAAGCTAATTATCAAGCTGTTAAAACAGAAATTCAATGGACAAACAAAAAATCCAGGTTCAAGGGCTGGACATTTCCATCGAGCGTAAAGAGATTGGCGATTACGTCTCTTTAACTGACATCGCCAAGCAGTCTGAAAGGAAATCGGGGCTTATCATTATAGACTGGCTACGCAACCGTAGCACCTTGCGGTTTCTGGAAACGTGGGAAGTTCGGTTCAACCCCTCTTTTAAAGTTACGCAAATGCATAACTTTAAAAGCCTGGTTGACGACAGCCGTCTGGACATCACTCCGCAACGATATATCGAAGAGACGGGAGCCGTTGGATTGACCTCTAAATCGGGACGATACGGTGGAACTTATGCCCATCAGCACATCGCTCTGAATTTTTGCAACTGGATTAGCCCGGAGTTTCAGGTTTACTTCATGGAGGAGTTTGAACGGCTCAAAAAGGAAGAAGCGGAAAGGCTTGGGCTTTCCTGGAACTTGCGCCGGGAACTCTCTAAAGCAAACTATTCCATCCACACGGACGCCGTGCGGGAGAACTTAGTGCCGCTCCTGGACTGGAACACGAAGCGGGAAAGCATTCACTTCGCAAGCGAGGCTGACCTTTTGAATATGGCGGTATTCGGAATGTCTGCGAAACAGTGGAAGGCGCTCAACCCGGAGGCAAAAGGCAATATCCGAGATTCAGCGACCGAGGTACAGTTGCAGGTTCTGGCGAACATGGAAAGCACGAATGCTACCCTCATAAACTTAGGCTTCACGAAAGAAGAACGGTTTGCCAGCCTGTCGCAACGGTCGGCGAGAGAAATCGAAATTCTGGAATCTGCGAAGGCATCCGAGAAGATAAAGAGACTGAAATAACAGGCGCATATTTTTATGAATAACGACGATAAATTAATGAAGTGCATTGAATGCATGGCAGCATACGCCAAGCGGTATCCTGTAGACCACGACCTTTTTCCGCTTTGGGAGCAACTCGGAGCAGATAAATTTATTACTCTGCTTAAAGAAGCGAAGGGACGGCGCATCCGATATGAAATTGAGTATAGAAATTTTGACGTTGCGGTTTTGACAAAGTGTGAAATCCTCAATGAAGAACTTGAATTGGCTTAGTTGCCAGCTGCGCCGGGGTCTTCTAAAATTAACTTCCACTTTTCAATAAAATCAGCACATCGCTATGCCGGTGCCGATGTTTCGGGACAAGTTTTTCAACTGGCATTTCTACACATTTGCACCAATGCATGAAGCCAGTCTGTTCAAAATAAGAACTGCGTTTGCCAGCAACGAAGGGAAGTGAGCTTTGAAGAAAAGGAAAGTAAGCAGCGGTTGAAAAGCGGCAGCAGCAAAAACGGAGGAGAAAAGGAAGCAGGCTTCCCTGCTTGCCAAAAATTGGCTTTCTTTGCTTAAAAATAGGCAAGACATGGTAGTAGCATACAGAGTTTTTGACGAAGTGATAGATTTCATCACATCCGTTCCGCCGCCGGAAAAAATACTGGCATACAAGCCGTCGCCCACCATGCAAAAGAGGCTGGATGACTTGCTTGAAAAAAAGATGGAAGGCACTTTAACCGAAGCCGAACAAGCTGAAATTGACCAATGCCTGTTGATTGAGCATTTGATGCGCCTGGCAAAGGCAAAAGCTAAAAAACGCCTTGCCGCATGAGCCGAAAAATTCCTGAAGCTATTCGATTATTGGTTGCCCAAAGAGCGGGTTACTATTGTGAATATTGCAAAATTCACGTGTCGGAATCCTTTTGGTCATTCCAAGTTGACCATATCATAAGTAGGAAACATGGCGGAAAAACCGAGCTAAAAAATCTGGCATGGACGTGTTTTCCATGCAACAATGGCAAGGGAACTGATATTGGAACCATGCTGCTTCCCGATAAAACTTTCATCCGTCTTTTTAATCCAAGAGAAGATGATTGGAATGCACATTTCGAAATGGAGGACGGTGTAATTTATGCCAATACTTTGGTGGGCGAAGCAACTATTAAAGTTTTGAAATTGAACGAGGTAGATAGAATTTTGGAAAGACGGGCGCTTAGTTAATTCTACATCCCCGCTGCGCTGGGGTCTTCCAAAAATCAACATCCACTTTTCAATAAAATCAGCACATCGCTAATGCCGGTGCCGATGTTTCGGGACAAGTCTTGCAACCGGCACTTCTACACATTTGCACCAATGCACGAAGCCAGTCTGTTCAAAATAAGAACTGCGTTTGCCAGCAATGAAGAGAAGTGAGCTTTGAAGAAAAGGAAGGGAAGCTCTTGCTGCAAACGGCAGCACTGGAGGCTTTTGTATTTTCCGAGCCCCTATTGGACAATCAATTCTTGTAAGGATTTTTGTCAGGATTCCAACGTGAATCCCAGATGAGCAAAATGCTGATATGGTTTAGATGAATGCGGTAAAAAACCGACCGTTTATCGCCGAGGTTGACGTACCGCACGTTTTTGCGCCCGGTGGGTCGCCCACTTTCCGGAAATTCTGAAATCAGTTTCAAGTCCTTGTTGAGTCTTGCCAGAAAATTAATGAAGAACTGAGATGAGCCTAATTCAAAGAAGAAATATTCTTGAAGTTCTCTCACCTGTTTAAGTGGTCTGGCTTTCCAAATTATTGGTTTGCCCATGTTTCAAATAGTTTAAAGGCTTCTTCATTTGAAATATCATTGCTTTCATCATCGCTCTGCTCAATAGCTTCATCCAATTGAGCAATTAAGGCAGGCGGAAATACTTTAGAAAGGGGGTCGTGATGCCTTAGCACTTCCAGGCATTGCTGAAACATAGCACCTAAAATGTGTGGGTCTTGCACCTGAGCAAGCAGGCTGACAAAATTTCCTCTGATTTCAACTGCGTTCATGTTATCTGATTTTAGCGTCAAAGTTAGTACAAATCACCTGCTGGTACAAGCCTGTTGGTACGAGCCGTCCCGCTTCGCCGGGGTCTTCAAAAAATCAACTTCCGCTTTTCAATAAAATCAGCACATCGCTAATGCCAGTGCCGATGTTTCGGGGCAAGTCATGCTTCCGGCACTTCTACACATTTGCACCAATGCTCGAAGCCAGTCTGTTCAAAATAAGAACTGCGTTTGCAAGCAACGAAGGGAAGTGAGCTTTGAAGAAAAGGAAGGGAAGTGGCGGCAGCAGTCAAGGTGGAGGTAAAAGTGAGCAGTCAGAATAATTATCGCTCGTTGTTTTAATCGGCAGGCGGATGTTCTCCCACCCGGTGCAGAAATGCCCGAAGTTCCAGCAAATTGGGACGGTTCAATTTCAAGCCAATCACCGTCACCCGACCTTCGGCAGTGCGACCGATAACCTGGGTGAAATCTTCGCTCCAACCAAAATGCTCGTCCCAGACTTGTTTACGAGGATTGAAAAAAGGCGAGAATGCTTTGGTCACCGGGTCAATAATTCCGATTCTGTCCGCTTTGCCGCCGTTGCAGCCCTGGCAAGCGTTGACCAAATTTTCAAGGATAGTTTTTCCGCCATTGCTTTCGGGGTCGAAATGGTCGCAGGTAAAAGGTTGCGGCGCAAAGCGTTCCTGGCTGATGCAGTATTCGCAACGCCACTTCGCCCGTTTTGCAACGAGCGCCCGAAGGGCTTTGGAAATCTTTGATTTAGACATCGCTTTCGTGTCGGATGCCAAGTTGTTTCATCACTTCCCGAAGGGTAGTTTTGCGCAGCTCGGCGAGTTTGCCTAAATATTTAAGCCGCCGAACTGTATAGCGTTCATAGGCATCGGTCAGTGCCGTTAACTCTTGATGTTCTTCCTTAGAAAGCGAGGCGCTTTCGAGTTTGGCATCGAGGAAATCCAGCCGTTCCCACTTTTTTGCCGGAAAACCCGAATTGATTTTCCGCAATAATTCCGCTTCTTCTTTTTGAATGGCAGGCGTATGTTGCCTGGCTCGAATGCGATAGACATTTGAGAGGAAGTTTTGAAACGACTGGTTGTCGAGGTGGGCGAGGTTTTCTGCCAAATCGCTTAGGTTTAATTGCATCTGCATGAGTGGCTTTTTTTTTGCAAAAATAGGCAAATGGTTTTGAAATCGCCATCTGCGCCGGGGTCTTCAAAAAATCAACATCCACTTTTTAATAAAATCAGCACATCGCTAATGCCGGTGCCGATGTTTCGAGGCAAGTCATGCAACCGGCACTTCTACACATTTGCACCAATGCATGAAGCCAGTCTGTTCAAGATAAGAACTGCGTTTGCCAGCAACGAAGGGAAGTGAGCTTTGAAAGGGAAGTGCGGTTGCAAACCGGCATAAGCGAAAAACAGAATAAAAAGAAAAGCGGAACAAGCTTTTCAGAACACACGTGCCCAGCGGGTTGGGATTTACCCCTTCATTTTGAACTAACGGCATTTCCGTTACATTTGCAAAGACAACAATTGCAACCAAAGCACATGATTACCAAAGCGCAAATAGATGAGATTGTCCGACGCATCGTAGAATACTGCCACCCGGAGCGGATTATTTTGTTTGGTTCATACGCATCTGGGACGGCGAATGATGACAGTGATTTGGATTTGGCGGTTGTCTGGGATACTGACCTACCTAAGCATGAACGGACAATTGCAGTTCGCCAAGCCATCCGGGCAAAAGGTAAAAAGTGGTTTTTCCCAATGGATATTTTGGTTTACACACCGGAAGAAATGGAAGAATGGAAAGAGAATCCATACCACCTCATCCATGAAATAATACTAACCGGCAAAACAATTTATGAATCCACTAAATCCTCACGACTGGTTTACCAAAGCTGAACGGGATTTATCACTTGTAAATCTCGCTGTTTCCAACAGTGCAGCTTTTCCAGACTTGATTTGCTACCATTGCCAACAAGCATCTGAGAAATATTTGAAAGCCTTGATAGTCTATCACGGTATTCCCTTGAAAAAGACACATGACCTGGAAGATTTGCTCGACATGTTGTTGGTTGCAGAACCAGGCATTGACGCAAGTTACTACAATGAGGCAGTGAAAATAACCAGTTATGCCATCGGCATCCGCTATCCAGACCCCTCCGGCGACCCAACTCCCGCTCAAATTTCCGAAGCAATAACCAGTGCAGAATTTTTCCGAAACTTCGCCAAAAACGTTTTGGGTATCTGACCCGCTGCGCCAGGGTCTTCAAAAAATCAACCTCCACTTTTCAATAAAATCAGCACAT
>CAZHLB010000512.1:0-5309 GCA_964533005.1 uncultured Saprospiraceae bacterium | reverse complement strand
ATCTGCCATTCCATCAACAATCATGTAATCATGTAATCATCAATCATTTAATCAGTCAAAGGGCAATTTTCAAAGACACCAATTGATTGGTTTCCTGCCTTGCTCTTCCAGAAATTCATTGGCTTTTGAAAAATGGCGGCAGCCATTAAAAGCGCCACCGGCGAGTGGCGAAGGGTGTGGCGCTTCGAGAACGAGGTGATTCATGGGGTCAATCAGCGCCGCTTTTTTTCGGGCGAAACCGCCCCAGAGCATGAAAACCAACCCTGCCCTACCCTCCGATAATTTCCGAATCACGGCATCGGTGAAGGTGTGCCAGCCGCAGTTGGCGTGTGAGTTGGACTTGCCTCGCTCGACGGTGAGGGAGGCGTTGAGCAGGAAAACGCCTTGTTCCGCCCAGGGCGTCAGGTCGCCGCTCGCAGGTTTCTCGCAGCCCACGTCGTCCGTGATTTCCTTGAAAATATTGACCAGAGACGGCGGCTTTTTCACCCCTTTCGGCACGGAAAAACTCAGTCCCATCGCCTCGCCGGGATTGATGTAGGGGTCTTGACCGAGGATGACGACCTCTACTTTTTCAAACGGCGTTTGGTTGAAAGCGTTGAAAATCAGCGGTCCCGGCGGGTAAATGGTTTTGCCGGCGGTAAGTTCTTTTTTCAAAAAAGCGGTGATAGCTTGGAAGTAGGGCTGCTCGAATTCGTCCTTCAAAACCTCCTTCCAGCTTTCTTCGATTTTGACGCTCATGGCAAAAGAGTTGGCTCAAAGCTGACAGGTGGGAAATTTCTTTCAGAAATTTTCCACCTGTCAGCTTTTGGCGGGATTGGTTGCGGTGAAGGTAGAAAATTAGTTTGCCCTGCCGAACCATGCGCACCGGGATTGAGTTTTGGGAAATTGCCAGGCGGGCGGGAAAGTCAATTTCAAAAAAGGAATACTTTTGCCGCCGCTCTTTTTCGGGCAAAAAGTTCTTTTCAAGATTGGTCCCGTAGCTCAGGGGATAGAGCAATTGCCTTCAATTTTAGGAGCCTTCATGCAGAAACAAAATGCGTGAAGTGGACAGTGCTGTATCGGTGAACCCTTTCAACTGGCAACACCGAGGAAACTTCCTATCGTCGTGATACTTTTGTGAAATGAAAACTCATCACACCAAAACACTCGGCGATTTAGGCGTTCTGAAGGCTGCTGCTGACTTGTGCCAAAAAGGTTTTTTAGTTTGTACGCCAATGTCAGAGCATGCACCTTTCGACTTAGTGGTTTACAAAGACGAAAGGTTTTTGCGTGTTCAGGTGAAAAGTCGAAGAATTGACAAGAATGGTGGATTTACCATCGGCTTCCGAAGCAGTTATTCAACTTCAAAAGGCGTCCAGACTATTCGGGTTGACAAGAATGACATTGACTTGTATTGTGTCTATTGCTTGGACAATGATGCTTGTTATTATTTCAACCCCAACGACTATAATCTCACGGTCAGTTTCAGGGTAAGAATGCCGAAGAATAATCAGACGGTGAAAATCAAATTCGCCGATGATTTCAGGGAGGTTCCGTAGAGACTATACGCACTGCACCTGCAACGGTGAAGATATAGTCCAGACCACAAACCCGCCTATGGCGTGGGCGGCGAAAGCCGTAGCTGGTAAGCTAAGCAATGGGTCGAAGGTTCGAATCCTTCCGGGATCACTTTTCAAAAAAAGCCGCAAGCACGGGACGCCCCGTGCTTGCGGCTTTTTTATTTAAACTTGCCTCAAAAAAATTGCCGACCATGAAAATTGCCGCCTTCCTTTTCCTCCTCCTTTTCGTTTTCACCCAAAAAGCCATGTCGCAAACCGACCTCTCCGATTCGCCCTGGCACGTCGTCGCAAAAGACATCAACCCCGCCAACTACTTCGGCGTCACCGTCGCAAACGGCATGGTCGGCATCGTCTCGTCGCCGGAGCCGATGCGAGTGAAGGACGTGGTGCTGAACGGTGTCTACGATTATTACCAACGGGGCAGGGTATCCAATATTTTGAAGACTTTCAACCACGTCAACATGAACCTCGACGTGGACGGCAGGCGCATCGGGCGCAGGGACATTTCCAATTTCACCCAAACCCTCGATATGCAAAAGGCGGCGCTGACCACTGCCTTCGACGTGGGCGACAAACTGAGCGTCCGGCACACGATGATGTCTTTGCGGCACCTGCCGTACACGGCGTTGATTGTCATTGAGTTGACTGCAAAAAAAGACGTGCTTGTCACCCCCGCCAGCGTCATCGAAGCGCCCGAGCACCTCGCCGACGTGCGCAATTTTTACGCTGAAATTGACCGCCCGCACGTGCTCATCCCGCTGATGACTTCCGTTGGAAAAAGCCCCTCCGGCAAGCTGACTGTCGCCGCAAGCACCGCTTTCGTTTTCGAGGAAAAACACGGCAGCGAGCCTGACCTCATCCACGAAGATTGGGACTACAACATGCACCTGACCAAATTTCACAAGCAACTTAAAGTAGGCGAAACCTACCGTTTCTCGGTCGCCGCCTCGGCAGTGGCTTCCGGCAAACAGTACAACGACCCGCACAATGAGGCGGAGCGCCTGACCATTTTCGCCGCCCTCGAAGGCAGGGAGCGCTTGCTGAAACGGCACGAGGCGGAGTGGGCGAAACTTTGGCAAAGCGACATCATCATCGAAGGCGATGTTTCCGCCCAGCGGGATATCCGTTTTGCCTTGTATCACCTGTATTCTTTCGCACGGGAAGGCACGGCGTTCAGCCTGTCGCCGATGGGTTTGTCGGGCTTGGGTTACAACGGGCACGTGTTCTGGGACACAGAGCTTTGGATGTACCCGCCGATTTTGATGCTGCAACCTGGCATCGCCCGCTCGCTGCTCGAATACCGCTTCGAGCGGCTGGAGGCAGCGAAACAAAATGCTTTTGCGCATGGCTATGCCGGTGCGATGTTCCCCTGGGAATCGAGCGCCGACGGCTCGGAAGACACGCCGGTTTGGGCGCTCACCGGCCCATTTCAGCACCATATCACTGGCTGCGTGGGCTGGGCAGCCTGGAAATATTACTCGGTGACCAAAGACAAAGAATGGCTGCACACTCGTGGCTACCCGATTTTGAAGGAAGTCGGCGACTTCTGGGCGAGCCGGGTGGAAAGAAATGCGCCGGGGCACTACGACATCAACAACGTCATCGGCGCAAACGAGTGGCAGGAAAATATTGACAATAATGCCTTCACCAACGGCATGGCAATTACCTCGCTGCGCTACGCCGCCCAAGCCGCACGTGAGTTGGGCTTGCAGCCAAATCCCGATTGGGAGCACGTCGCCGACAACATCCCCATCCTGAAATTTCCCGACGGCACGACCCAGGAAAACGCTACCTACGACGGCGTCGAAATCAAACAAGCCGACGCCAACTTGCTCTCCTACCCGCTGACCATCGTGAACAAGCCGGAAGACATTCGCAAAGACCTGGCTTACTACGAGCCTCGGATGTCGAAGGAGGGGCCCGCCATGGGCTTTGCCATTTTGGTCACTTTGCACGCCCGGCTGGGCGAGCCGGAGAAAGCGGCGGCGCTGTTTTCAAAAAGCTACAAGCCGAATGAGGTGCCGCCCTTCGGCGTGATTTCGGAGACGGCGGGCGGCACGAACCCTTATTTCGCCACCGGGGCGGGTGGAATGTTGCAGGCGGTGCTGGCGGGGTTTGGCGGGTTGGATATTACCGACGAGGGGATTTTGCAGCGGAAGACGGCACTGCCGAAAAGTTGGAAATCGCTGACTATCAAAGGTGTGGGGGTTGAGGAAAAAACTTTTTCGGTGAAATGATTTGGGATATTTCAACAACACGCTTTTTTTTCAACACATAGTCACATGAGTTCACATAGCTTTTTGAGAATCAGCAAACTATGTTTTCTATGTGACTATGTGTTTTGAAAAAGAAGCGTATGCTCGTAAAACCTCCCGGAAATTTTTTCCAGCAAAATCGGGCATTTTCGAGGTGTCAACTTTTGCCAGCTTTAGCTTTGCGGCAAAAATTCAAAACCATTTCATGTCAGAAACTCAACCGCAGCAACCACTCCACGCCGCCATTTTCTTACCCACTGACCGGCAAACCGACCCCGCCTTCCATCCTGCCAAACTCAAAATCTACGGTTTGACCCTGCTCGAAAGAGCCTGCCGTGCTTTGGAAAAAGCAGGCATCCGGCACATCACCGTCCTTGCCAACGGCGAAGCGCAGGCGATGGAAAACTTCGTCCAAAAAAGAGCGCCGTGGACGGCAGAATTCAAAGTCGCCGCTGGCAAATCGTTGCCGGAAGAACTGGCAACTGACCAACCTGCCAACTGGCTTATTTTATCCGAACCTTTCGTGCTCGACCCTGCGCTGCCCAAGCAATTGGCGCAGCAAAGCCTTGAAAATGAAGACGCTACCGTGCAGGCGGGAGAGGGTTTGCTTTTTTACGTGCCTGCCCGGCAAGTCGCTGGCTTCCGAGAAAACCAACTTTCCGAAAGTTTGAAACTTTCGGAAAGTTCGTTCCCGCTTGGCGTGTCCCCGGTGCGCAATCATGAGCAACTCAACGAGGTGAAAAAAGCCCTCCGCCGCAGCCTCGTCAAGCCCACCGACGGCTGGGTTTCCAAAAACCTGAACCGCCCCATCAGCATCAGCATCAGCCGGGTGCTGGCTCGCACGAGTTTGACGCCCAACCAGTTCTCCATTTTCACCGGGCTGCTCGGCATCCTGACGGGGTGGCTGCTGGCGCAAGGGGGCTACTGGGGTTTCCTGCTCGGCTCGTTTTTGTTTCACCTGACGAGCGTTTTGGATGGCGTAGACGGCGAGTTAGCGAGGCTGAAATTCAAATCCAGCCCCTTTGGGCAGTGGCTCGACACGATGGTGGACAACAGTTCTTTCGTGTTTGCGCTGGCGGGTTTCCTGGTCGGATTGTACGGCGACGGCGTTTCAGCTTACGAAAAAATAGCCGGGCTGACGGCGCTCGGATTGCTGACTTTGGCGCTCACCAGCCTGTTTTTGTACCTGAAACTTTGGAACAAAGGCGGTTCGCTGCTGAACGTGGAATGGACTTTCAAGGATGGAAAAACCCGCTTCGACCGCTTCATGCTGGGCTTAGGGGCGCTGGGCAAGCGGGATTTATTTGCGCTGGTTTTCTTCGGGTTAGGTCTCATCGGGCAGTTGCAACTGGCGCTGATTTACGTTTGCGTGATGACGGGGATGATGGTTGGGTTTTCGATACCGGCGCACGTGATGGCGGCGAGGAAAAAGTCTTAAATGGAGAGAGGTGGTTTTTGAGAAAAATTTTTTCAAAATTTTTCTCAAAAACCACCT
>CAZHLB010000511.1:0-5313 GCA_964533005.1 uncultured Saprospiraceae bacterium | reverse complement strand
AATCCGTGTCAATCCGCCCAATCCGTGTCATCCGCGTTCCCATCCTCCTCGCGTCGCAGTTTGTGTCACGACTCTTTACAGAAGTTTTTTTCCTCTCAAAAACTCGTTTTCTGCCCGTCAGCTTTGGATTACATATTTTTAATGATTTCGTCGCCGAACTCAGAGCATTTCAGCAGCGTCGCATTTTTCATCAGGCGATGAAAATCATACGTCACCCGCTTTTTGGAAATTGCTCGTTTCATGCCTTTCAAAATCAGGTCGGCAACTTTGTTCCAGCCCATGTATCGGAACATCATTTCGCCGGAAAGAATGACCGAACTGGGGTTCACTTTGTCCTGATCCGCATATTTCGGAGCGGTTCCGTGCGTCGCCTCGAAGATGGCGTGACCGGTGACGTAGTTGATGTTTGCGCCGGGGGCGATGCCGATGCCGCCCACCTGCGCTGCGAGGGCGTCGGAGATGTAGTCGCCGTTCAGGTTCAGCGTGGCAATCACGGAATACTCCGCCGGGCGCAGCAAAATCTGTTGCAGGAAAGCGTCGGCAATCACGTCTTTCACGATGGTTTTGCCTGCGGCAATAGCGGCATTTTGCTCGGCGTTGGCAGCCGACTCGCCTTTTTCAGCTTTCGTTTTTTCCCATTGCGCCCAGGTATAAACTTTGTCGCCGAACTCCCGCTCCGCCAAAGCGTAGCCCCATTCTTTGAACTTGCCTTCCGTGAATTTCATGATGTTGCCCTTGTGAACCAGCGTCACCGAAGGGCTTTTCTCGGCGATGGCGAATTTGACGGCGCTGCGAACCAGCCGCTCCGTGCCTTCCTGCGAAACCGGCTTGATGCCAAATGAGGAAGTTTTCGGAAAGCGCAGCTTCTTCACGCCCATTTCATTTTGCAAAAAGTCGAGCATTTTGTCGCATTCCGGCGTGCCTGCGAGGTACTCGATGCCTGCGTAAATGTCTTCCGTGTTTTCCCGGAAAATCGTCATGTCAATCAATTGCGGCTCCCGCACGGGCGAAGGCACACCTTTAAAGTATTGCACCGGGCGGACGCAAGCGTACAGGTCGAGTTCCTGGCGAAGCGCCACATTGAGCGAACGGATGCCGCCGCCGACGGGTGTGGTGAGGGGCCCCTTGATGGCGACGAGGTATTCCCGGATGGTGTCGAGGGTTTCCTGCGGCAGCCAGTTTCCGGTTTGGTTGAAAGCCTTTTCACCGGCTAAAACTTCCTGCCAGACTATCTTTTTCTTTCCCTTGAAAGCTTTTTCCACCGCCGCATCAAAGACCCGGACGCTGGCAGCCCAGATGTCGGGGCCCGTTCCGTCGCCTTCGATGAAGGGGATGACAGGGTCGTTCGGCACTTTTAATTTACCTTTGGCAATCGTTACTTTTGAGCCTTGCATTTCGAAATAGTTTTGAGTGATTGAGTTTTGAGTGATTGAGTCTGAGCTACTTAGCAACTTCAAACGCAGCACCCAAAACGTTTTTTAAGAGGGCGCAAAAGTAAACAACGAGGCTATTTGTCAAGGAAATTAGAAATTGGAAATTAGAAATTGGAAGGCGCTGATTTTCAGCGCCTTCCAATTTTTTCCAATTTCCAATTTCCCAATTTCGATTTTTCAAGCCGGATGAGAAAAGTCATGTTTTTCGCCTTGCTCGCCAGTTTGTGCGGCAGTTGCGAATGGATAAAAAAAGCGGGCAAGGGAGGCTGCGACGTCAATGGCGTTGTCCGAAATTTTGAAGGGCTGGACGGCTGCGGCTTGCTCGTCGAACTCGAAAACGGCGACAAGCTCAACCCGGTAAGCGTGAAAGAGGATTTTCAACTGCAAGACGGTCAGCGAATTAAGTTCAGCTACCGGGTTCACAAAGGCATGATGAGCATTTGCATGTCGGAAAAAGCGATGGTGGACATTACCTGCATCCGCTTGCTCGCTCCCGGCGAAACGGAAACGACCGATTGCGCCGACACGAACAACCCATTCGCCGTGCCCTGGATGGACAGGGCTTTCGACCGCCACAATCCCACCCAGATTTTCAAATACCGCCAGAACGGAACATGGGCTTACCTTTTTTACGGCATTCCAGACTCGTTTTTGTACGATTGCCGGGGGAACTTGCTTTGCCAGACGCATGGCGACGAGTTTGATGAGTGCCATGTGAACTACCTGAAAAAGTACGGGAAGGGGAAGCTGATTTGGCAGGGAGAGGGGGTGTGGGATTGAGAGGCAAGCTGCCGAAAAAGTCAGGCAGCTTGCAGGTGGGCAGGCTCTTCTACGTCAGAGAATAATACGATGCCAGTGCGCTTTATTTCGTCAATGAAGATGCCGCCTTTTTCAAAGCGGTCGAAGTTGAAAGTGTGGGTTTCAATATCGTAGAATCTTTTGTCGCTGACCAATTCTTTGACAATATGCTGGGTGTCGAAATAAGGATTTCCAGTGAATTCATCCGCTACAAGCGCCAAGTCAATGTCTGAATGTTTGTGTTGTTCATTGCGAGCGAAAGAGCCAAATAGAACAGCCTTTCTCAACGGAAAACCGCTGGCACGAATAGCGTTGATTAAATCGTATGCGATAGCTATGGCAGTTTGTTGAGTAACCATTGAAAGATATTTTCGACTTCGTCGAGAATGAGTTTGGTCTTTGGCTCGTCGAAGTCCGTATAAACCTGGAACTGGTCATCCGGATAACGCCCCAGGATTTGAAAGTTATTTATCGCTTGTAAGAAAGCAATTTGGCTTGCGTCCAAGTTCAATTGAGTTTCGCCAGCCAGCTTCAAAAGATGATGAGTTTTCGGCGGTACGTTGTCAACATTGTCCTTTACCCAATGAGCTTTGAGCAATTGTTCCAAGGATAAATGCAAAAAGAACAAACACGCAACATAATTGCCGGTCTCAAACAAACTCTTGGCAGGTGTTAGGCTCTTTCCAGCCGATATTTTCCAAAAATCAATTTGGTCTTGCTTGTTCATGTTTTGATTTTGAAACAAAAGTAACTTTTGCAAGCCATCGAAAAAGTCATCGCCTGAAATTCCCCGAATCGTCTTAAAACTTTGAAACAACAATTTGATGCAAAACCCAAACTTAGACGCCACCGGCCAAAGCCTCTCGACCGAAGAAAAACAGGTCGAAAAAGCCCTCCGCCCCAAGGCGTTGGAAGACTTTAGCGGGCAACCGAAAATCGTGGAAAACCTCCACGTTTTCATCGCCGCCGCCAGGCAACGGGGCGAAGCGCTCGACCACGTGCTGCTGCACGGACCTCCTGGTTTGGGCAAGACGACCCTTTCGCACATCGTCGCCAATGAGTTGAATGCCACCATGAAAATGACCTCTGGCCCCGTGCTCGAAAAGCCCGGCGACCTGGCAGGTTTGCTCACCAATCTGGAGCAAGGCGACGTGCTTTTCATTGATGAAATCCACCGGCTGAACACGGTCGTCGAGGAGTATCTCTACTCGGCGATGGAGGATTACCGCATTGATATCATGATTGACAGCGGGCCCAATGCACGCAGCATCCAGATTTCGCTCAACCAATTCACGCTCGTCGGTGCGACGACCCGGATGGGCTTGCTGACTTCGCCGCTGCGCTCTCGTTTTGGCATCGTTTGCCACCTGGATTATTACGACGTTGCAACGCTGGTGCGCATTCTCAAGCGTTCCGCCGCCATTTTAGATGTGCCGATGACGGAGGAAGGAGCGTTCGAAATTGCCCGCCGCAGCCGGGGGACGCCTCGCATCGCCAACCTTTTGCTGCGCCGAATTCGTGATTTTGCGCAAATCAAAGGCAATGGCACGATTGACATGGAAATCGCCAAATTCGGCTTGACGGCGCTCAACGTGGACGAAAGCGGTTTGAATGAAATGGACAACAAAATCCTCAGTTCCATCATCGAAAAATTCAAAGGTGGGCCCGTCGGTTTGACCACCATCGCCACTGCCGTCGGAGAAGAACCGGGCACTATCGAGGAGGTGCATGAGCCATTTCTCATCATGGAAGGTTTTCTGCAACGGACGCCGAGAGGCAGGGAGGCGACTGAAAAAGCCTACAAACATTTGGGAATTGTGCCGAGGGGTAGGGCAGGGACTTTGTTTGAGTTTGATTGAAAACGGTAGGTTTTGCGAAGCCTGTTTCATATTTTGGAAAAACATGAACAGGCTTCAACATCCGCTGAAATCGGACTTCGGCTCTGCGAAATTTGCTTGAAGCAGTTCACTTTTTACAAATAAAAGCGCTCTATGAAAGTAGTATTCCTTTCACTTTTCTTGCTGTTCAACGCAGCATTTCTTTTTTCCCAACCCTTTCCCGACAGCCACAACGATGGAAAATATTACTCCGTCAACGGGGCTAAAATTTACGCCGTAAGTTTTGGCAAAGGCGACCCGCTTTTCATCATTCCCGGCGGACCCGGTGGGTCTCACTATTCGTATCGAAGCTTCGATTCGCTGTCAACTACTAATACAATGGTGTATTTCGACGGCTTCGGTCGTGGAAAATCGGACACGGCGAAAGTGGTTTCGGAATATTCGCTGGAACGTGATATTGAAGATTTGGAGGGCTTGCGCAAAGCGATGGGATATTCGGCAATCAATATTTTAGGGCATTCTTATGGAGGTTTGGTGGCGCAAGGATATGCACTGAAATACCCGCAAAATGTCAGGCATTTAATTCTCGCCAATACTTTTCACAGCTTTTTGATGTGGCAGGAAAACGACGATAATTCTAACCATGAAATCGAGACGAATTACCCGGAAGTATGGGATACGCTCATGGTTTTGCGAGAGCAAGGGGTTATTTCCAGCGACCCCATTCATCAGGACATTTACGGCAGGGTGCCTTATGGGTTCTTGTATTCTTATAATCCGAACAATTTCCTGCCGAAAGGAAGGAAACCATATCCCAATCCCTTCAATCCCAAATTGTATTACCAGATGGTCGGCAAGGATGGCGATTTTATTGTCGGCAACGACATCGGCAATTTTGATTTCCGGGAGGAACTGAAAAACCTGAAAATGCCCGTGCTGATTTATGCAGGCAGGTACGACCGGGTCGCAGTGCCGTGGATGCAGGTGAAGTATAAAGCCTACTGCCCGCAAGCTCAATTTGTGATGTTCGAGCGAAGCGGGCACAATCCGCACGTGGAGGAACCGTCAAAAGCGTTTGCCTTGATTCGGGAGTTTTTGAGCAAGTAAGGGCTGTTCGGAAATGGCTTTTCACTTGCCATGCTTTCTTTACTTTTGCAGGCGCAATGAGACCAGACTCGTTGCTTTTCAAAACTACTTACCACTCCTCCCTTTGTCGCTCTTTGTCGCTTTTGTCATCCTCGCAG
>CAZHLB010000510.1:0-5339 GCA_964533005.1 uncultured Saprospiraceae bacterium | reverse complement strand
CGTCAAAGGTGAGGTAGATGACCTTGCGATTCAAGGTTTCCAGGCTGTATTTGGCTTTTGCAAGGCTGTCTTGCTTTGAATCAGCAAGCGGCACGATGGGAATTTGTTTCAATGATTTAGCAAAGCGAAACTCGCAGGAAACATAGCCAATGCAAAGCAAGAGGCACACGACTGCTACGCCATAACGATGGCGTTTTTGGTTAAACGTATGCCAAACAGATTGCCGTGTTTTTTTAATTCGGATGCCAATTGCCGCCTGAATTAAGATAGGAGTGACTTGCCTTACGGAGTCGAAGAAGTATTGGATAGCGCTCATAAAAATGGATGTTGAAAGTGAATCAATATGAAATCGCTACCAAAGTAGGAGGGGCTTTTGCCGCAAATTAGCGGCATATAATAAGCGTGGCATTGTGCTTATTATGCGTGAAAAGGAGTGAATTCGGGAGATTATTGAGTGTAGGCAAATTCCTATTATTCGTTTGGAGCGCACAAAAGGAGCAAAGAGTGGCTGAACGGGGAGCAATAAAAAAGCCTCGGAAAAATCACTTTCCGAGGCTTTTTTATTGCAGCATTCATCTGACACGAAACGCTCACTCAAAAATCTCTTTCACCTCCAACTCGAACCCCGGCAGTACCGAAGAAGTAATTTTCCCTTCCTCCTCCGCCGAGGAAAACAAAACGTAGCGGTCATTTTCCATACGGTAAACTTCAATGGTTTTGTTGCGCACATCTACAATCCAATATTCTTTCACGGCGAAGCGCTCGTACAAGTCTTTTTTGGTCACCCGGTCGTGCAGCACCGAGCCTTTCGAGACGATTTCCACGACGAGGTCGGGCGTTCCTACGATGCCATTGCCTGGCTTAATGACAAAATCACGTTCGTTCGAGACAAAAAGTAAATCAGGTTGAATTCCAGCATTGTTTTCGTCAAGAAAAACATCGTAGGGCGCATGAAAAAACCTTCCCGTTTTTTTCTGCTTGTTGTAAATGCCAAATTCTGCAGCCAGTTTGAAAGAAGCCTCCTGGTGTGGTGTGTTTGGTGATGCTAGTTTCACAATTTCGCCGTTGATGAGTTCGTAAATGGACGTGTCGCCTTCGGGGATTTCCATGTCCCGAAACTCTGTCCAGGTTATTTTTTTTGCCCTTTTTCTGGTCAAAACTTCCATTTCGTGCGCTTTTAATTTTGGACGAAGATAATTGAATTTCCAAAGGCGTTTCAAGCCTGAATGCTCACCCGCTGAAACACCTGCCACGCCGCCCCCGCCAATTTCTCCGTCAAACTTTCAATGTACCAACTCCCCGCCGCAGGGTCAGCCACCCAATCCAAATGGCTTTCCAACTGAAGAATATGCTGCACGTTGCGAGCAATGCGGCGGGAAAAATCGGTCGGCTGATTTTTGAAAGCATCCGACGGAAGCGCCGTCAAACGATTTGCACCGCCGAGCACGGCAGACATGGCTTGGGTGGTGGCTCGAATCATATTTTGATGTGGGTCAGCCACCTGGCTGACGGGGGCGAGGTGGGATTCGATGGGCGGCATTTCCGCTTTTTCGACATTCCAGCCGTTGAGCACGTTTGCCCAGAGCAGGCGCAAGGCTCGCAGCTTGGCGATTTCTACGAAATAATTTACCCCGACTGGGACAGAAAATTGCAGACAGCGGTTGACCGCTTCCGCCGAAATGCCGTGGTCAGTCAGCTCTGAAATCCACCGCTCGGCTTGGGCGACGGCGTTGGCGAGGGCTTGCACCATGCCGTTTGGGTTAGAAAAATCTTCCCGGACATTGATGGTCAGGACTTTGAAATTGGGCAGTTTGTCTTGCGCCATTTCCACCAATTCCACCGCATCGGGCACGACTACGGCTCCTTCGTGCAGCCAATTCACCGAGCCGGAAGTAATGTTCCCGACTGCTTTTCCATGCCTCGCCTTGGCGACGTGGTGAAAATGCGTGAGCAGGTGCAGTGGCTGGGCATTTTTGTTTTTTTCCAAAAAATGAATGGACACGGCGGCGAGGTCAATGCCTTCGAGCAAGGACTCCATCCGGTGGTCGCCGAGGTTTTCGTTGACCACGAAACGGAGCGCCTGCGCCCCGCCTTCGAGCGCCCGCAAGGCTTGGCGGTCGGCGGCGAGCACGTCTTTGGCTTCGACGTCTTCGCAGATTTCCCAGACTGCATTTTGGAAAAGCGGCGTCGGTGGCTGGTGATTTTGCCCCGGCAACTTGAAATCGTCGGGATGCGGGAAGGGGTCAATTTCGAGGTTGCCCAGGTGCGCCTGCAAATCGGAGAGAGGTTTGCCACGCAGGTCTTTCTCTACCTGGGCGAGCCAGTCGGACTTGGAGACGGGGGAGAATTCGGAGAAAAGATGATTTGTGTTTTCCATGCTCAAATTTGAGCATTTGAGCAGAGAAATTCCAGCGGCTGCGTCGCTTTTGTAATCCTCGCAGAGGAACTCTGCGTCCCATGCAGCGAAACGTGCAAAACGTTACCCCAGCTCAATATTTTCATCTCTTCAAAAAAACATTTCCCCCGCTGTCCGTTTTACCGAAAAAGCGTTTTCGGTGATAGCCGTCTCAAAAAAATCAAGCTCGGCGCAAGATCAACCGCCCGCCGCGTTTGAGGCTACCGCAAAACGGCAGCGGCGACTCCGAGAACCGAAGTCGCCGCCGAAAAATGAAAGAAAATAAAATCTGAAAGGAATGAGGCTCCCGAAAATGCCAATGACCAATTTTCTACGCTATTTTTGACCAGTTTGGCAGGGAGCTTCTCCTTCTTGAGAGCGAGGATTTAGTTTGAGCACCGCAGAGGGTGGAATCCTTTTGGAAAAGGAGAAAGCTGAAAAGCAGCTTTCTCCGTTTAAACTCCAAAAAAACCAAATGAACGAATAGATTGGCGTTTCGGGGGTTAAATTTTGACGCAAGAAAAACGGGGGCAAGGCAAGTCTTCCGGGAAAAAGTTTTTAGCAAGCACGTTCCTGTATAATTCTCAAGACCATCCCTTTTTCCTCGGCTGACGACGAACTTGCCCTCTGTCTTAATCAAATAATTTCGCTGTTATTTTTAAGCCGTCCTCAACGTTTTGGGGGCGGTTCTTTTTTCTATTTGATTTGGATTACAGACCCTTCAGGTGTTTGAAAAAAAGCTGCGTGTTTTATCACCTGACCTTTTTGGCGATGCCGGGAAACACGCAGCTCAGGGTTTAAATCAGCTTACCCGAAAAAGGGAAAGCAGCGTGAAACGGATTCACCAAAGAGCGGTTTTCCTTAGGAAGTGTTTCTTCAAGCGTCTTTTCAAATAACTTTCTTTTCTTAAAGAAGCAAGTTCCATGCCACCCGGCAAATCGTTGATTTTCAGTGAATTAAAAAATTTCTCCTTTCCAAAAAGGCTTTTATTAAAGGTTTTTACTCCTATTCAAGGAAAAATTGAAATGCCCTTCCACGGGGATTTTCATAGCTTTCCTGCCTGAACTGCCATGCCTTGCAAATGGACAAAAAAGCAATGTCTCGACTGTTGGAGCTAATTGGAGAGGTCTCCAAAACGGCAGCTTGGGTGCTCGACCCGGACAAGAAGTTGTTTTTTGCCACGCCTGCTTTTTACCACATCCTCCAGTTTTCCAAAAATCATCAGCCGCTTTCCAGCTTTGCCATCCTGCGCCTGCTTTTCCGCAGTCTCAACGAGCAACAACGGTACAGCCTGGCGGAAGCCAACCGCCATTGCATGGAGACCGGCGAACCCTACTCCCTTCGGTTTTTCCTGCCGCTCGAAACCGATGGCAAGTGGGTGAAAATGACCGCTCAACTTGAAAAACGGGAAGCCGGCGACTATCTCTACGGCGTCCTGGAAGACGTGACGGCGCAACAACAAAAGGAAGATGAATTCAAACTCAGCCAGAGGTCGAATGACAGGGCAAAACAAATCATCGTGTGGGCGGACGAGGCTGGCAGCGTCGTCTATGCCAATGAATTGACGCTCCGCTACTTGGGCTGCGAACTTTCCGAGGCGAAGGCAAAGACCGTGTTCGACCTGTTTCCGAAATATTTCAAATCGAAAATCTGGAAGGCGACCCTTAGGCAATTGCACCAGGGACGCATAGTGTTGCCGCCGCAGGAGGGCGTTTTTATCGCCAAAAACGACCAGGCGCTGCCCGTCGAAATCCAGCCGGAATACGTGCGGCTGTTCGGCAAGGACTTTATTTTCATTTACGCCAAGGAAAACAGCCTCTTGAAAAACCTGCAGCGTGACCTGGCAAACGCTCAGGCAGCCGTGGCGAACCTGTGCTCGCAACTTGAAACGATTGACCCTTACCAAAACAACCCGAACGAGACAGCCGGGAATGGCATGGCGGAAATCATCACCAAAAACGCAGGATTTCTGAGCACCCTCGCCAAAGCCAAAGAAGTCGCCGAAACGGATGCTACCGTGCTGCTGTTAGGCGAAACCGGCACCGGCAAAGAATTACTGGCGGAAGCCATCCACCGCCTCAGCCCCCGCTACCAAAAGCCTTTGTCCGTTGTCAACTGCGCCACCCTGCCGCCCCCGCTCATCGAAAGCGAACTGTTCGGGCACGAAAAAGGCGCTTTTACCGGGGCATTTCAGCAGAAAAAAGGACGCTTCGAGGAAGCCAACGGCGGCACAATCTTCCTCGATGAAATCGGCGAACTGCCGCTCGAATTGCAGCCCAAATTGCTCCGGGTCTTGCAGGACGGGACTTTCCAGCGCATCGGCAGCAACAAAACCCTCAAAGTGAATGTCCGCATCATCGCCGCCACCAACCAGGATTTGCCAACGCTGGTGAACGAAGGGCGCTTTCGCCGGGACTTGTTTTACCGCCTCCACGTGTTCCCGCTCATCCTGCCGCCCCTGCGGGAGCGCCGGGACGACATTCCGCTGCTGGTCAAGCATTTCGTCAAAAAGTACAATCAAAAATCCGGCAAAGACGTCCGAGCCATCCCCCAAAGTGTGCTGAACAACTTGGCAAAACGGGATTTTCCCGGCAACGTGCGGGAGCTTGAAAACGTCATCGAGCAAGCCGTCATCCTCTCCAAAAACGAACGGCTGCAAGTGGAAGGCGGCTCGCAAGGCGTCGAAGCGAAGGCAAAAGCCAAGACTTTGCGCAGCTTCGAGGAGATGCAGCGGGAGTTCATCGTGGAAGCCCTGAACCTGACCAATTGGCGGGTGAGCGGCGAAAACGGCGCTGCGAAATTGCTGAACCTGAACCCGAAAACGCTGGAGACGAAGATGCGGAAGTTGGGTATCAGGCGACCGGGGGTGGAGAATTAGTGTCTGTTTTGTCGATTACATGATTGCAGATTACATGATTACATGATTTTAGATGGAATGGATGAT
>CAZHLB010000509.1:0-5343 GCA_964533005.1 uncultured Saprospiraceae bacterium | reverse complement strand
TGCTGCCCGGTGGGACGTGGAGGTTCTCTGCGAGAATGACAAGGCGACTTGCAGATTTGCAGATAGTTATTTCACGCAGACGCTACATGAGCCAAGTTTGTTTCCCTAATAATATAGGCGGTGACTTTAATACCGCTCAAACATCGTAGGCTGCCGCAAAAGCACGTATTTCACGAAGCGTTTTATATCGAACCAGAGAAAAAACTCCATCTTTTTCAAAATTGCCCAAGAAGAAACCGGACGATGATTTTTAAAGAACTCCCGCCTGCTCGCCAATATCCTTTTTCGCTCCAAAAACAGCGTCCGGTAAATGGCGTCCAGCATGATTTTCAAAAAACTGATGCGCAGAAAAACTACGTCAATCAACAGCACCGAGCCATATTTGAACAGCAACGAAGGCAGGTTAATCAGCAAAATCGGGAGCGGCATCAATTTGAAATAGGAGTAAAATATGTTCAGTTGAATTTTCAGCAAATATTCATAGTTGAGCACCTTTCCGACCGAGCGGCTGACTTTGTGATAAACGATGGCGTTTGGCTCGAAAACACTTTTATATCCAAGCACGATTGCTCTTGCGCCAAGCTCCGCATCTTCGTAACCCGTCTCAAAATATTCATCGAATATGCCAATATGCCGCAACATTTCAACGGAATATAAAGTCGCCCCGGCGCAGCTTCCCATATTTTCAAAACGTCGCTCATAATTTGCCACCGGCTCGCCGTGTCCAAGCGGGATAATTTCTGCCGTGTTCAGCATTTTATGCCCGGCATTGTCCATGCAATTATGGCGGAAATAATTGACCATTTTGCTGGTGACCATGCCTGCTCCGGTCTCTTTGGCGCATGTGACAAGATTTTCCAACCAGGCAGGGTCGGCAGCCGTGTCGTTGTTGAGCAAGGCAATATATTCAGGTGACTCTCCTTCGGAAAGAATTGCCTTCAAAATGGCATTGTTGCCCCTGGTGAAGCCTAAATTTTCCGGGTTAAAAACCAAATTCACACCCGGCTGCCCGGTGAAATTTTCCTTCAAAAGCTGCACGTTTCTTTCATCCGAGCCATTGTCCACAAGCCACACGTTGAAATTTGAATAGTTTTGCCGCTGCAAGGATGCCATGCATTCGAGCGTGTCTTCGATGCCGTTCCAGTTCAGGATTATGATGGGAATGGGTTGTTTCATCGGAGGCAAATGAACGAAAAAATATTAGTTGATAAGGGTTGATGAGGGTTGATAGGTTGATGTTGAACATCAACCTATCAACCCTCATCAACTCTTATTAACTTCCCGGATATGCGCCTTTTTGCCAAAATTATCATTGCCACTTTTATCGTTTTCTGGACAGGATTTATCTTCCTCGACTACTGGCAAAAACATCCCATTTATTTCCATTCCTTCCGGTTGTTCGATTATTGGGGGCTTGCGTTTTTTCTTGCGCTGCTTGGCTTTGGAGTGATTTGGAGTGTGCTGAAATTTGGCAAAGACAAAAAACGCCGGGGGCTTTTCAATGGCTTGTCCACTACTCTTTTATTCTTAGTAGTGGGCATTTCAAGCATTGGGTTTGCATACGGAAAACTCGTCTCAAACGGTGAATTTTCTTCTCAAAAAGTCATCCACGCCCTGGGTTTAACAGGAGGAACAGGGCTTGCGGTGCTATTGATAGTGCTGGTCAGTTATGTGCTCGGAGGCATGATAAATGAGCGTTTAAAAATTCAGGTGAAACAAGAAGACGCCGTTGCAACTGACCTGGCAGCGGGAATTATGGGCTTGGTTTTATTCCTCTTTTTACTCGGAGCGGTCTCGCTTTTGCATTGGTTTATCCTCTTTCCATTATTTGGCATATTGCTTTTTTTCGGACGAAAAAAGGCGGCATATTTTTTCAAAACCACCTTTCTGCAATCGCTGGTAAATAAGGATATCAATATTTGGGGAGGGATTGCTTTTTACTTGTTGGTTGTGCTTTTCAGTATCAATTTCATGGCTGTCAACGTGCCTATGCCTGCCGGTTTCGATTCGCTCACGCTTTATGCGAATTTGCCTGCACTCATTGGGCAACATCATGGCTTGGTGGAAGGATTTCAGCCTTACAATTGGTCATTATTGATGTCGTTGGGGCACGTGCTTTTTGGTTCGACAGAGGTCAGTCTTGCATTGTCTTACCTGGGCGGTGCGCTTTCGGCTTATGCCATGTACGTTTTGTGCCGCAGTTGGCTGAAAATCAACGTGAATTATTCGCTGTTAGCTGTTCTGGTTTTTTCATTGACGCCGTCAGTTATCATTCAATCTTCGGCTGAATTGAAGGTGGATTTGGGGCTGCTTTTTATTTATCTGAGCATTATTTTGTTGGGGCTTAATTATTTGCTCAATATTTTTGACCCGGTTGAAAACAAGAATAAACCTGCTGTTGAAAGCCGCCTGAACCCGGGCGAGCCTGAATTAATCTGGATGGGTTTGCTTTCCGGTTTCAGTCTCGGAATTAAATTAACGACACTCTATTTTGCTTTCGCTTTGATTTGTGCATTGTGGTTCGCACGCAGCGGGAAAAGGGGCTTTTTTGCTGCGTTTCTCACCTGTATGTTTTTGGTGTTTTTGTTGAAAATAGACGAGTTCGCCGGGCTTCGGGAATATCATATCGGGGTGGATAAATTAAAATGGGGCATTTTGCTTGCAGCCATTTTTTTGACAATTGGGCTTTGGCTGGAAAACAAAAAAGCATTGCTAATTAACCTGCGTTCAACGGCTTTATATCTTGCCTTTTTTGTGCTTCCTTTTTTACCCTGGATGGTGAAGAATTACATGGAAACCCAAAGTTTTTCACCGGATAAATTGATGAACGGGAAACAGGCTTCCCCTGAAATTAACCTCGAAATATTGGAGCGGAACTTGAAAAAGTGAGGGCGAGAAATGTCATTTCTGCGAGAAATGACATTTCTTCGCTTGTCTCAAGCAATAACTATTGAACTCATGGAAAATCCTCTCTTCGACTCCCGGCTCCAAATTACCCGCCGCACTTTTTTCAACCGTTTCAGCACCGGCATCGGCACGCTGGCGCTCGGCTCGTTGATGCTGCCAAACCTATTTTCCTGCACCGGAAAGGACGAAGATGAAGGCAGCCTGGCGGCTGGTTTGCCGCACTTTGCGCCAAAGGCGAAACGCATCATTTACCTTTTTCAAAGCGGCGCTCCGTCCCAGTTGGAATCGTTCGATTACAAGCCGGAACTGCGAAAACGCATGGGCGAAGACCTCCCCGCCTCCATTCGCATGGGACAGCGACTGACCACGATGACGAGCGGGCAGGCGACTTTTCCGCTGGTCGGCAGCTACCCGGATTTCAAGCAATATGGGCAAAGCGGCGCTTGGATTAGCGACTTTTTTCCGTTCACCGGGGCGATTGCGGATGAGATTTGCATTGTCAAAAGCCTGTTCACCGAAGCGATAAATCACGACCCGGCCATCACCTTTTTTCAAACCGGGCACCAGCAAGGAGGGCGTCCAAGCATGGGCGCATGGTTGAGCTATGGCTTGGGCAGCGAAAATGAAAACCTCCCTGCGTTTATGGTTTTGACCAGCCGGGGCGGCGGCAATTCGCAAGGTTTGTATGCTCATTTGTGGTCGAGCGGCTTTTTGGATTCGGCGCACCAGGGCGTTTTGTTGCGGGGCGGCAAAGACCCGGTGCTTTATTTGAATAATCCGAAGGGCTATGAAAACGCCGACCGCCGTGAATTTTTGGATGATTTGGCAACGCTGAACAAGGGCAGTTATGACGAATTTGGCGACCCGGAAATTCTCTCCCGCATCCGCCAATATGAAATGGCTTACCGGATGCAGACCTCCGTGCCGGAAATTATGGACATCCAAAACGAGCCGGAACACGTGCTGAAAATGTACGGACCCGACGTGCTGACGCCCGGTAGCTATGCAGCTAATTGCCTGCTGGCGAGAAAGTTAGCTGAGCAGGGTGTGCGTTTTATTCAATTATATCACCAGGGTTGGGATCAGCACGGCAACCTCGTTCCTGAGATGGGCATGCAGGCAAAACAGACCGACCAACCCAGCGCCGCTCTCGTGCTCGACCTCAAACAAAGGGGGCTGCTTGACGATACGCTCGTGATTTGGGGCGGTGAATTTGGCAGGACGTGTTACTGCCAGGGAGAGATGAATGAAAAAATTTACGGGCGAGACCATCATCCCCGCTGCTTTTCCGTCTGGATGGCAGGCGGCGGCATCAAGCCGGGGACGGTTTTTGGCGAGACGGACGAGTTCAGCTATAATATCGTGCAAGACCCGGTGCATATTCATGATTATCACGCTACCATTTTGCACCTGTTGGGCATTGACCATGAAAAATTGACTTACCGGCATCAGGGCAGGAGGTATCGGTTGACGGATGTGAGCGGGGAAATTGTGCAGGGGATTTTGGCGTGAATTCCTTTTTGGGAGCCAGATAATAATTGGAACACGGATGACACGGATTGGGCGGATTTTCACGGATTAGTTCCTTCCAGGCTATGGTTCCTACACAACTTCATGCAAACAAGATTGCGAGGCGTTTAAACATGCAATCTTATTTGCATGAAGTTGTGTAGGAACATAGCCTTTCAGGATGACAAAAGCGACTTGGAGACGGGCAAAAGGGCTTTTGAGACAGCTTCAATCCTCCTCAACTTGGTGAGAAACGCTGCCGGGATATGCCTTGAAATTTTGAAAATCCAGACAGCACCACTCAGCGAAGGAAGTCGCCGTCTCCTCCAGCTTCACGCTGAAAAGCTCGACCTCGCCGGGCAGCCGCTCTTGAATTTTTTCCACGAAAAAAAGCAGCAGGTTCTCGCAAGTCGGTTGAAACGGCAAGACCGCCACCTTTTGATAATGCCATCGCAAGCGGCACACCATTTCCGGGTCTTCCAATTCGCTGATTGCCAGCGCATGGTCGAAAGTGTCGAGGACGCTGGCTTGGACGAGCTTTTTCAAATCGCCAAAATCGAGCAGCATCCCGTCTTTCGGATGCCCCGGTTCCTGGCGAGTCAATCCCCGCAGGGTGACGTGCAATTTGTACGAATGCCCGTGCAGGTTGCAGCAATCGCCGTCGTAGCACGTCAGCACGTGCGCCATTTCAAAGCTGAAAGACTTGGTTATGCGAATGATGCGGTGCGTTTGCATTAATTGTCTTTTCCCGCCAGCCGCTTCGCCGCTCGAAAAACCAGCGGCGGCGTCAGGTCTTTCACGAGTTCCTTCAAAGTATGACCAGCGTTGAACTGCCTCATTTTTTCATCCACCCGGTCGCCTTTGCGGTCTTTGAAAATGGTCGTGTGCTCCTCAATTCCACTTTCGATTTCATGCGCCGGGCGACCG
>CAZHLB010000508.1:3389-5360 GCA_964533005.1 uncultured Saprospiraceae bacterium | reverse complement strand
ACCTTCACTTTTTTAGGAGAACCTCTTTGTCAACCGACAAATGAAACATCCCAAATTTTTTCAAAATTTTTCTCAAAAACCACCTCTCTCCAACTGTCTATTCGGCTAAAGATTGAGTTATTTTTTCTGTTCAATGATATACTCTGCGGTGCGCATGGAAAGCGCCAAAATCGTCCACGTCGGGTTTTTGTCGCCTTGCTGAACGATGGGTGCGCCGTCGGTCACGAAGAGGTTTTTCACGTCGTGTGACTGGCACCATTTGTTCAGGACTGACCTTTTCGGGTCGTCGCCCATGCGAACGGTGCCGACTTCGTGGATGATTCTGCCGGGGGCTTCCAAGCCATAGCTGTTTTCTGCGCCCGACACGCCCCAGGTGATTTCGGCGCCCATTTGGTGCATCATTTCCTGGAAAGTTTCCTGCATGTGCTTCGCCTGGTTGACCTCGTCGCTCGTCCATTTGTAGTGAAAACGGAGGACGGGGATGCCCCATTTATCCACCGTGCCGGGGTCAATTTCGCAGAAATTGTCTTCCCTGGCGATGGACATTCCCCTGCCTGCCATGCCGCAGCCGATGCCGTAAAAACGACGGTAGTCGTCCTTGAGCGATGCTCCGTAGCCGCCTGCCTCTTTGGGTTTGCCGTCCCTGCCGGGAAATTTTCCATTCAATCCTTGCATCCCAAAACCGAAGCCGTAGCTGGGCATGCCCATGCTTCCCCAATATTCGACGTGGTAGCCACGAGGGAAATTCAGCCGCTCCTTTTTGTTGTTCAGCCACCAGGGCGACCAGATGTGGAGGCTGCCGACGCCGTCCTCGTTGTAGCGTTTGCGGTCAATCAACTGCGGGAGGATGCCGCCGATGGCGGAGCCGGTGCTGTCATGCAGGTATTTTCCGACCATGCCGCTGCTATTTCCGATGCCATTCGGATGGCGGCTTGATTTTGAATTGAGCATAATTCTCGCCGTCGAGCAGGCGCTGGCTGCCAGGATGACAGTCTTGGCTTGCACCTGGTATTCCTGCAAATCTTCCTTGCTGACGTAGCTGACGCCGGTTGCCAAACCTTCGTCATTGGTCAAAACTTCCCGCACCATGGCATTGCAGATAAGCTCCACATTGCCAGTCTTTTGAGCGGGGATGACGAGGCAGGACGAGGAGGAAAAGTCAGCGTAAATCTTGCAAGCCCGTGAGCATTGACCGCAGTAAAAACAAGCTTGTCTGTCCTTATTACCCGGCAGCGCTTCGGTCAAAACCGAACCTCTGCCGGGGATGACGGGGACGCCCATTTTCTTCGCCGCTTTTTTGACAAAAAGCTCGCTCAGGCGAGGTTTGGGCGGCGGCAGGAAGATGCCGTCGGGGTCGTTTTCCAGACCTTCTTTCGTGCCATAGACGCCGAGCAGCTTGTCCACCCGGTCGTAAAATGGCTTCACGTCTTCGTAGCTGATGGGCCAATCATCGCCGACGCCATCGTAGGTTTTTCCTTTGAAATCGTGGGGCCCGAAGCGCAGGGAAATCCTGCCCCAGTGGTTCGTCCTGCCGCCGAGCATGTGCGAGCGGAACCAGTCGAATTGCGTTCCTTCCTGGTTCGTATAAGGCTCGCCGTCAATTTCCCAGCCGCCGTAGGCAGCATCGAATTCGCCGAAAGCACGGTTCGTGCCGGCGCCCCGGCGAGGCGATTGCCAGGGCCAAAACAGTTGGTTGGAATGCGTTTTCGGGTCCCAAAAAGGACCGGCTTCGAGCAGCAGCACTTTCATGCCTGCGCCTGCAAGCACGTAAGCCGCCATGCCGCCGCCAGCGCCGGAGCCGACGATGACGGCGTCATAAACGGTTGGCGATTTTTTGATTTGAAATTTGCCCATGATGAAGGTTGAATCAGGATGCGTGGGATGGGAAAGGATATTAAGGATTGGGACGTGTAGCTCGGCACGTGACAATACTTTATATACGTTCCCAAACCACGCATACTGATTGAAATT
>CAZHLB010000508.1:0-3379 GCA_964533005.1 uncultured Saprospiraceae bacterium | reverse complement strand
TTTATGTTTGGGCCCGTGGCGCTCGCAACGCCCAAATCTTAAATATCCTTCCCCACCCCACGCATCCTGATTCAAATTTGTTGGAATTGTCGGTTTGAAAAATTTATTCCTGGAAAATCGGGCTTTGCCCGAAGGTGGGCGAAAAGTAGAAATGAATTTGAATTTGCCGGTAGCTGACGCTTAATGAGCAATGAGAATTTTAAAGCGATGCAAAGTGCCTGATGAAGTTTGAATAGTCATAAAATAGATGCCCGGCGCAAGGTGTGCCGTGGACAAAGTCAGTTGCCCTGCCGCATTTGGCAAGGGTTGCTTCAAAATTATTTTGCCTTGCAAATCAATCAGCAAAGCATCTCCCGCTTGAAATCCGTTTTTGGCTTCAATCGTCAGCATTTCATCCGCCGGATTTGGATAAATTTTCACTTCCAACTCATCAAACTTCTCCTCGAAAACGGGCGTAGGCTGGCAAAATAGCGTATCCAAACACCCATCTACCGTGACTTTCACCAGCCAGCAATATTTTTTATTGCCCTCATTGGCAGACCCTCCGGCGATGATATTTCCACTGGAAAGCACACCTACGCCGCCAAAAAAACCACTGTTGCTATTCGCAAGCGGGAACGGCGCATCCACAAATTTCGACCAAATGCTGTCGCCATTCTCTGAGAATTTATGCATCCAGCCCACTCGTCTTGCCGGTTCATTATTAACCGATACGGTCGCTTCACCTGCGGAAATGTAATTCCCGTCAGGATGTTCTTCAATGTCCCGAAACACATTGTCTGCATTGATACTCTTGATGGGACCAAAATGTGTGAGCCATTGAAATTGAAAATCCGCACTGAATCCGGCAAGCGTAGATTGCAGTATGTCTGTGTTGCCGATTGTTTCTACCAGATAAACGCCATAGGTGATAATGTCGCCGTTCTCCTTAACTATCACTTTTCTAAGATAGCCGATTTCCGGGTCTGGTTCAGTCGCCAACGAGTCAAGTACGTTGCCATGCCAGTCAATATATCTCAGTTTCGATTGGGAACTTCCAAAGACATCGGAAGTCATGTTATCTACACTACAAGCTAAAAAAGTGGAATCATTTACTTGTTTTACATCAATGATATTGTCCCAGACATTATAATTACCAAAGTATTTGAACCAAATGGTATTTCCTTGTTTGTCAACCCGTCGGATAAATCCGTCGCCTTGATAATTAGGTCTTTGTATCGAACCGTAAAGAAGATATCCATCCTGAATTTCCAGTATTCTATAATTGAAATTGCTCAAATTCACCGTGTCTTCGTATTCTTTAATGAATTCAATCTCTAAATCATGATTGACTTTTATCAGGAGAGCGCCATTGCGAACCAAAGGTGCTCCCGTCATAGCATAGCCGCCATCCATTGTTTTAGTGATTTTTCCCCAGTGTTTGTCTATACTTAGAAAATCACCTAAAGAATCTAAAATTAAATTCGATTTGATAAAATTGCCTGAGGAATCAAACTTGGCAAGCAAAAGCCCTTGCTGCCAGTTTGTTGTGTCGTCATAAGCCAACCCATAACCTATTATTGTGTCTTTATCCACAATCATATCTCTAAAATGATTAGTAGGCAGTCCTAAATCTTTAACCAAATTAAAACCGGGTTGAGAGAAGCCATATTTAGCAACAAATACCAACGATATCAGGAAAATGTGTTTCGACCTTTTCATGTTGTATAAAAAAGTAAGAGGATGTCGAAAATGAATTCGACACCCTCTTTTGCTGTAAGCTGATTAGTGGGAAATCAAGATTTTGCTATGCTGGATAGCACCGGAAGAAGTCTTGACTTTTAAAAAGTAAATTCCAGGTGAAAGATTACCGGCTTCCAGTGTTGCAATACGAGACAGACTACTATTAAGATGCTTGCGCATTATTTCCCGACCTTGCAGATTGAAAAGTGAAACAGTTCCTTCTCCAAAATTCGTCAAAGGCTCAATAAAAATCACATCTTGTGCCGGATTAGGATAAACTTTGAACAAGCTATCCGAACGCTGCTGTTGATAACTTGCTTCAAGCGTTTGCGCTCTTTCTCCCACTTCCGAGCAATCGGTTTCTGCTCGAATTCCATTGCGCCAAAGCAAAACCTGCGACAAAAAACCTGGCTCAGAACACCAATCCGCCCAAAAATGAAGCGAGTCGGTAATCGTTTCCGGGAGTTTATAAAGAGAGCCGCCGGATTGTAAATGAGGACGCACCGTTTGATAAACCAGTTCCAATTCATCAAACTCATCCAATTCAGCGTCTTGCAATTCATACTTGCCGGGGATTTGCGACCACAAAGTGTCAAATTTGGAAAAATCATTGGTGAAGAAAAAGTGGCGGGCTAAGCGAAGGTCGGTTGCATAGGTTTCTATTCGTTCCAGCCAGGTGATGACGCTGTCAACTTCGATAAGCGCAGTGTCCAATTCATAATACCTCAAAATGCGGCTGCCATCTTTGTTCATGCCCAAACGTAACAAACGGATAGCTTCCAATTCTGCCTGTAATTCCAGGCTATCAGTAATGGAGGGCAGACCAGCTTTTTTGTTCGACCATTCCAGGCGGCGCTCGAAAAAATCAGCTTTCAATTCAGCCAATGCAACTAAAGTAGTGCATGGGTCGCATGGAGGAGGAGAAAGGTCGGGGCAGTTATCATTGGGCTGTTGAGCTTCAATGGCGTTGATTCCTATGGGATTATCAATTGCTTCAAAGGGGTCTTGCGATGAACCGGGCAAGAAATAATAATAGTCAATACTTTGCCCGTAGTTTTGGAAAGTGTAGTCTACATCTGAGAAAATATTTCCGGTTGGCAATACGTCTTGTGCTGAAATTTTTTCCCCTTGAATTTGCCTTATTGTCCCTCCTTCCGTCACTAGATAATCAGTTAGAGGAGGAGGCTCGCCGGTAAAAGTATTATCCTCATGTAAATTGCACAGATAGAGCAACCCATCATTCTCGTAGCCATTGTCCCCCATTGCCCGGTTGGCAATGTTCAAATTTTGGTAAGTATTTTTTTGAATAGTATTGTTCAAGCCAGCGCCCAAGCCCATGCAGTCGGTGCCAATGAGTTGTTCCGACGGGGAAGCTGTTCCGTCGAACTCAAAAGTATTCCATTCGAAACGGAACCCCGTAGCGGAACCTTTCAATTGAACGCCAATAACTGGTATGGTACTGGAAGGGCAGGCATCGGGCTTTTTTATTAAAAAATCGTTTGCCAGGATTTTAAAGGCGCTGGTTCCTTGCGAAAGAATGCCCTTGTAGCAATTCTTGAATGCACCGCCAATCACGGAGTAAGAACCCCGCAAAACGCTTAAATGGTCTACTCGTATGCCGATACGCAGGTTTTCAAAGGTGGACGACGTCCGAAAC
>CAZHLB010000507.1:0-5367 GCA_964533005.1 uncultured Saprospiraceae bacterium | reverse complement strand
TTGGAATTTTTATCTCGCAACCGGCGACCTGAAGGTCGCACCCCAGGACACCGTGAACGGTGTGCTACCGGTGCAGGACACTTCATTCTTCGCCAAAATCGCCGCCGCCCTCTCCGGCTGGCAGCGCCAGTTTTCTCCTGAAAAAGTTTACCTGCATTTTGACCGCACCTTCTTCGAGCCGGGCGAAGCCATTTGGTTCAACGCCTACCTGCGTGATGCTAACACGTTGAAAGCCAGCCCAAAAAGCGAACTTCTCTACGTCGAACTGACTGCCCCGAACGGCAGCATTTTGAAAAAAATAACCCTCCTGGCGAAGGGCGGCATCGCCGCAGGCGACTTCCAATTGGATGAAAACGCCCCCGGCGGCATTTACAAAATCAAAGCCTGGACGAACTGGCAGCGCAACCTCGGCGACACCTTCGAGCGGGACATCCAGGTGCAGGCGAGCGTCTTACCGAGGCTGCGCATGGAGCTTGATTTCGTGCGAAAAGCCTACGGCGCAGGCGACCAGGTCGAAGCCGACCTCGACCTCAACACCCTCGCCAACCAGCCTCTCGCCAATTACGCTTTCACGGCAGCCGCCAGCCTCGACGGGCAGCAATTCCTAAAAACGGAGGGCACGACGGACGCCAAAGGCTACGCCCGCATTCGTTTTTCGCTGCCGCAAAAGCTGGAAACCAACGACGGCTTGCTCAACATCCTCATCCAACACGAGGGGCAAACGGAGAGCATCAGCCGCAGCATCCCGATTGTTTTGAACAAGATTGACCTGCAATTTTTGCCGGAAGGCGGCGAACTGGTGGCAGGCATCGGCAGCGTGGTCGCTTTCAAAGCCATCAATGAATTTGGAAAACCTGCCGACGTGGAGGGCAAAATTTTTAACTCGAAAGGGCAGCCGGTCGCCGATTTCAAGAGCTACCATCAAGGCATGGGCGCTTTTGACTTCACGCCGCAGCCTGAAGAAACCTACTCCGCCCGCCTGACCAAGCCGGAAGGCATCGCCGAAAATTACCCGCTGCCGGAAGCTTTGCCGAGAGGCTTTGCATTGAAAATCAACCCGTTGCAGTCGGACAAGCTCCATGTGGAAATCAACTCCACCGAAAATGAAGCGCTGCACGTTGCCCTCGTGAGTAGGGGTGAAATTTATTTCACCCAAACCCTTGCGCCGCAAGCCGGGTCGCACCGCCTGGAAATTCCCACCGCCGCCCTGCCCATCGGCGTCGCCCAAATCACCCTGTTCGACAGCCGTGAAATTCCAAGAGCCGAGCGCCTGGTTTTCCTCAATCCGCACAAGCAACTCAAAATCGCCATCACCACCGACAAGCCGAAATACCTGCCTCGTGAGCGGGTAAAAATGACCGTGAAAGTCACCGACGAGCGAGGTGTGCCGATGCCCGGACAGTTCAGCCTCGCCGTTGCCGACGACAACCTTTTGACTTTTGCCGACGACAAACAAGGACATATTCTTTCTCATCTTTTGCTGGAAAGCGAATTGAAAGGCAAGGTGGAGGAGCCGAATTTTTACTTCGAGCCGAAGGAAAAACACCCGGGTAAGGATGAACGGCTGGCGCTGGATTACCTCATGCTGACGCAGGGGTGGCGGCGGGTTTCGTGGGAAGGTTTGATGTATGAGCCAGTGGCGCTGGTGGAATTTGACGGCGAGCGGTTCGTGACTAACGGCGAAGTGGTGGACAAAGACGGCAACCCGGTTCCACGTTTTCCCGTGCGCATCGAAGGCGCAAATCTTTTCACGCTGACCGACGAGCAAGGAAAATTCACCTTCGACACGCTCCTGCCGAGGGGCTACCGGGTCTTTGCTTCTGCGCCCGACCGCTTCGATTTTGTCGCCCAGACATCGGGCGGGCGAGACAAGTTGCGCATCACTTTACCCTACAAAGTTATGAAATACAAGGATTTAGAAAGCTCGGCGGTGGTTTTGGAGGATGCCAGCCGGCGGTACGGGGTGACTTCGTTGTGTGGCAAAGCAGTGGATGCAGAGTCAGGTCAGCCTGTCATTCTCGGCACGGTGGCGCTTTACAAAAAAGGCGTCCTCGTCACTGGCGGCGAAACGGATTTCGACGGCTATTTTGCCATTACCGAACTTGACCCAGGCGCTTATGATGTCGAGTTTTCGTACACGGGCTACCAGTCGCAAATGATTACGGATGTGATAGTTAGCAGTGGCAGAACCAATAAATTAGACGTTGAAATGACCGCCGGAATAACCCTGGATGAAGTGGTTGTTCTTTACGAAAGACCGCTCATCGAGCAAGACAACACCACGCAAGGCAGCGTGATGAGCCTCGGCAGCCGACCGAACGGCGGCGCTTTTCAACGCAGCCAGCCAAAAGCCTCGAAACCAAAAACGCAGGCGGCGACGGAAACCAAAAAAGAGCAGGGCGGTGCTTTGACTTCCGAGGAAATCAAAAACCTGCCAACTCGCAACGTCAACGGACTTGCCAGCCTAAGTTCAGGCGTGTCTTCTGGCGATGACCTCAACATTCGTGGCAACCGCTCCGACGCCACGAATTATTACTTGGACGGCGTGCGGGTGAGCGGCAGGCTAATCCCAAAACAGAAAATTGAAGTTTGGGAACCCGTTCCCGGCGGAACCGAAGCCCAGTTTAGTGAACCTAATCCCAGCCCTCTTTTCATTCCACCGCCCCCGCCCCCACCAGTTGTGCAAATTAAAGCAGATGAAAGACCTGATGCCATTTTCAAAGTCGTCGAGCAAAAACCGCAGTTCCGGGGCGGCGACGCCGAGATGCTCAAATTCCTTTATGGCAACCTCCGCTACCCTGCCAACGCAAGGGAAAATGGCGTCGAGGGCACGGTCGTCGTGAAGTTCATTGTGGAAAAAGACGGCAGCATTTCCAGCCCCGAAATCGCACGGGGCATCGGCGGCGGGCTTGACCAGGAGGCATTGAAAGCGGTTCAAAAAATGAATGGGATGTGGTCGCCAGGGATGCAGCGGGGTCGCCCGGTGCGGGTGCAGTTCAATTTGCCGCTGCGCTTCAAGTTGGACGGCAGCGTCCAGGCAGAGGAAATGACGATGACAAATGCGCCCATCGCTTTCTATGATTTCAAGGGCTTTCACCAAGCCAAGCAATTTTATTCCCCAAAATATGAAGCCCCCGCCGACCGCTCCGACACCCTCGCCACCCGCACCGATTTCCGCAAAACCATCTTCTGGCAACCCCGCCTCGAAGTCGGCAGGAACGGCACGGCGACCGTCGAGTTTTTCAATTCCGACGCCATTTCCACCTTCCGGGCGACGGTCGAAGGCATCGGCTTGGACGGCAGCATCGGCAGGGGCGAGCAGCGATTTTTCACCCAATTGCCCTTCGGCATGAGCGTGAAAGCCCCCGTGAATTTGCTCACCGGCGACCGCCTTCTGCTCCCGCTAACCCTGACTAACAACACCGACCGACAAGTGACGGGCAAGCTTGCCGTCGTCGCTCCCGCAGGTTTTTCGTTGCAAAATCAACTCTCCGAAACAGTCACCCTGAAAGCTGGGGAAACTAAAACGCTGTACCCCGAATACCTCGTCGGCTTTGATGCGAAGGGCGGTTCTCTGCAAGTTTTTTTTCAAGCAAATGGCTTGCAAGACGCCTTCGCTCAAACGCTGAACGTGCAGCCGAGAGGCTTCCCAGTGGCACAGGTTTTTGGCGGCAGCGAAAAGGAGCGGTCGTTCAAAGTGAAAATCAGCGACCCGGTGGAAGGCAGCTTGCAAGCGAGTTTCACCGTGCATCCGAGCGTGTTGAGCGACCTGACGACTGGCTTGGAGCGGATGCTCCGGCAACCCGGTGGCTGTTTCGAGCAAACAAGCAGCGGCAACTACCCCAACGTGTTGGCACTCAACCTCTTGAAAACAACAGGCAACGCCAATCCCGAACTTGAAAAACGGGCAACCGACTTCCTCGACTACGGCTACAAACGCCTGCTGACTTTTGAAATCAAAGACGGCGGCTTCGACTGGTTCGGCTCGCCGCCTGCGCACGAGGCGCTGACTGCCTACGGTTTGATGCAATTCGTTGATATGCAGGCAGTTTACCCTGTCGAGCAGGCTTTGATTGACCGCACGGCTCGCTGGCTGCTGACTCGAAAGGATGGCAAAGGCGGCTGGCTCGCCAGCAAAAACGGCTTGCATTCCTGGCAGCAACCGAACCCGGTTTCGGACGCCTACATCACCTGGGCAATGTGCGAGGCAGGCTTTGGCAAAGAGGTGAAAGCCGAACTGGAAAAAACCATCCGGGATGCGCAGCAAACCGGCGACCCGTACATTTTGGCGCTTGCCGCAAACAGTCTTTTGAAGCTGGGCGACCAGCGTTCCGGAGAAATCCTGTCGCAACTCGCCGCCCTGCAAGCCGCCGACGGAAGTTGGACAGGCAAAACGCAAAGCATGACCCACTCCACCGGCAAGAACCTGACCGTCGAAACGACCGCCCTGGCGACGCTTGCATTCCTGAATGTACCGGCGACTTTAGTCGCCGACGGCAAATTTTCGGCGACTAAAGTCGCCGATTCAGCGGTGCGCTACCTGGCTGCCGCCAAAACGCCACACGGTTTCGGCTCAACGCAGGCAACCGTTTTGGCGCTGAAAGCCCTCGTCGCTCATGCGCAGGAATTCAAAAAAAGCATCGGCGGAGAGGTGGCGCTTTTTGTCAATGGCAAAAAAGCGGGCGAGCAAAAATTCACTGCCGACCAGCGTGAACCCATCACTTTTGGCGACTTGACCGGCTTCCTGAACGAAGGCGAAAATGACGTGCGGGTGCGCTTCTCCGGCACGGAATCGGCACTGCCGTACGACCTCTCCTTGAGTTACAGCACCCGCCAGCCGCAGAGCAACCCCGACTGCAAATTGTCGCTGACGACCACTTTGGCGGATGCGAGCGACCGGAAAAAAGGTGGAGAAGTTTCCACTCAAGTCGGTGAAACGCAGCGACTTACAACGGTTTTGACCAACCGCACCGCCGCCGCCGTGCCGAACCCGATTGCCCTCGTCGGCATCCCCGCAGGCTTGAGTGTGCAGCCCTGGCAAGTGAAGGAAATGCAGGAAAAACAGCTTTGCGATTTCTACGAAATCAAGGATGGCTACGTGATTTTTTACTTCCGCCACCTGGATGCAAATGCGGTAAAAACCATTCACTTAGATTTAAAGGCGGACGTGCCGGGCGAGTTTGAAGCGTCTGCTTCGAGCGCCTACCTTTATTATTCCAACGATGCTGTAGTTTGGAGCAAGCCGGAGAAGCTGGTGATTCAAAATTGAGCGAAAAGCTGACAGGTGGAAAAACAAACGGGGCGGTTGAAAATTTTACTAAGGAAAAATTTTAAACCCCCCGTTTGTTTTTTAAACTCTGAGCATTT
>CAZHLB010000506.1:0-5391 GCA_964533005.1 uncultured Saprospiraceae bacterium | reverse complement strand
CTTCCATTCCATCAACAATCATGTAATCATGTAATCATCAATCATTTAATCAAAAAAAAGAGGCTGTCCGCCACTCTCGGACAGCCTTCTCTCGGTTGAAGCCACTGAAAGATGAACGAAGCCAGTGGTCAGGAAAAAAAGTTGGTTCTGTCTGTTTTGATGCTCGTGTTAAACGAAGGAAGATGTTCGCATGGAGTTTATGGCTTGCTGGTGGGACTGGTAGTGACTTTGAAAGCGGAGCTACGAGCCAGTGTGCTGGTGGTAATCATATTTTGGTCGTCGGGATAGTTGGCTTTGAAAGTGCAACTGGTCAACTCTAAGTAGCATTTTTCATCCCCGTTGAGGCTGACGATAGCGCCGCCCCGGAGGAAAGCTTCGTTGCCCGTGAACGAGCAGTTTTCCATGGTCAGATTGCAGATGCCGGATTCGTTAGCATTGCAGATGGCGCCGCCGTATGTGCCGATGTTGCGGTTGAAAGAACAATTAGTGAGGGTAGGATTGCTTTTCCCGTTGAGTCTGCCGTCGTTGTAGATAGCGCCGCCGTCGAGACCGGCGACATTGTCAGAAAATTCGCACTTGTCGAACAGCGGGCTGGCTTCACCCGACCTGCCATTGATATAAACAGCAGCGCCGTCCCGGCTTTGGTTGTTTTTGAAAGTGCAATTCCGAACCTGTGGGTTGCAAGCGCCATTTTCACCGTCCAGAAACAAACCGCCGCCGCTGCGGGAGCGGTTGGCTTCCGCTGCTTCGCCGTTGGCATTGCCAGCGGTGATAACGAAGCCATCGAGGATGGTGCTTGCGCCTGCTTGCTTGATGTAAACTACGTTGTAGGAATTGTCAGCAGCGCCAGATTTACCGATTTCACCGGAAAGAATGGTTGGATTTAATTGGGAAGGGCGCTGAGCGACAGAAGTTTCGACGCCTGCAAAGCCGCCAAAAACCTGAACGCCATCGGGAATAATGAAAGCCGCTTTTCTGTCAGCGCCTTGGGTCGGGCGGTAAGTACCGCCAGCGACCCAGATTTGGGTACCAGTTATAGCAATACGAAGAGCTTGTTCTAACGTGGTGGCAGTTTGCCAGGACGAACCGTTGCCAGTTCCGTCTTGTGTTACAAAAATAGTTTGTGCGTTGAGTTGGCAGCAAAGCGCCAACATCGTTGCAATGACGATAGCCGATTTCATTGCTTTGTGTTTAGTCGGTGAAAAAATCAGATGAAAAAGGTACTTGAGTTCAAATGGAAAAGCGGGCAGTCAAGATGCCATGGGAGGAGAACACAAATGCAGAATTGCTAAAAACGGAATGGAGTAAATACAGAGGATACAGAAGATAGGATAAATTGATGTCAGTTGTTTTGTCGGAGCTAAATAATCTCTTTCGCTGCGACAAAGGTAGAAATGCAATTTGCTTTTCAAACAACAGATAGAATTTTTTCTCAAAAAAAAATTCTATCCTGTTTGTCAGCAAAGTAGTCCCATAATTCTGTTTGTACCACCGTTTTGAAATTCTGATTGGGGGGTAGGAAAGTCTTTCCCAAATTTTATTTACTCATAGTACCGTTGATGAAGTGGATGGGTTGATGGGGTTGGTTTTACTGCAAAATCAACCTCATCAACCCATCCACTTCATCAACTTATTTGAACAGCACTATTGCGATGGTCAAGCCGCTGAACAGGTATAAATCTTTCGATTTGCTGTTGCCCCGTTCCGTTCCGACAGGATTGACTTTTGCCTTGCCATTCACCTCCAGGCTGCGATACGATAAAGCTGCAGCCATGGAATTGGCGGCGTTTAACGACTCCAGGTCGGGGTATGTTTCGCTCACATCGTCGAGGTAGTCGGTGAAAGTCTTGCGAACTCCCACCTCAAAACCCACTGCCGACCAGTCGTTCAGGTTGATTTTGAAGCCAAAACCGCAGGGAATGGAAAGCTGAAAAAGGCTGTATTTTTCTTTTCCCGAACCCGGCAAATTTTGTCCTTCCGTGCCGAGGGGCTGCAACTCATACCATTCGTCTCCGAACCGTGCCTTTGGGTTAAAATGAAACCCGCTCACGCCCGCCAGCAGGTAAGCCACCGACCGGTATTTCTTGGGCGAGCCGCCCCGCCAGTAACCGGAACGATGGTTTTTGATTTCTCCAAAACGCATGTAGGAAAGTTCTGCCTGAATGCCAACTTCGTAAAGCTCCGAGTGAAAACTGAGGTTTCGCTGACTGATGGCAGGGTCTAAATTGTAATAGTTGGCGTCGCTGCCGGAGATGCTTCCCCAGTAAAAATGAGTTTTGACGGCAAGGATGCTGGAAAAGTTGTAGCGGGCAAAAACACCTCTCGCTTGGTTGATTTCCATCACTTCGAGGTGCGGTCGCTGCAAGTCGCCCATGTAAGTGCTGCAACCGAAAAATGCGCCTGCTTCGATGCGCTGTGAAAACAAGGATGGAATCGTAATGCCGAGCACGACGGTAGTGGTGAGTAAAATTCGTGTTCCCATAGGTATAATTTGTTAGTTAGAAAATGCTTGAAAACGGAACCCTTAACCAAGAGAATGGCTGGGTCAATGCTAGGCATGCCAATGCCTGATTTCGTTTTTAAATGCCATGGGAAAACTTAAATCACCTGACTTGCGGGGGGAGAAATTGAATCCAGGAATTTTGCTTCCTGAAACTTGCGAGAATTTTGATGGGAAAAAATTGGACGAAAAACGATAGGCAAATACGTCGCCAAAATTTTTGCGGCAGGCAAAATACAGTTTTAGTGCATTCACTTTCAATGGATTAGCTCCGAATGGATACAAACGAAAATGGCTGAACGGTTGTCAACCGTTCAGCCATTTTAGCCCTAAACCCATCCAACTATCAAACAATCGAAGCCTCGATTTCCTCCACCGCCCGAATGCCCGTCTCGATTGCGCCATGCACCGTGCCGCTATGCCCTTCAAAATGCGTGGCTTCACCAGCAAAAAACACTTTGGCATCAACGGGCGCAGCCAATTCCTTCCGATAAATCAATCCACCGCCGACGATGGGGTACGAATAAGCTCCTTTGATAAAAGGCTCTTTCGTCCAGTCCATGATGTGAATGCCATTTTGCACCAGGCTTTGCGAGGCGACGGGAGCGCCTGTCGCAAAAATGTAGTCGAGGTGCGTGGTGAGAAAAGGTATCGCTTCCGTGCCTAGCGAACTGACGTACTCCGCTTTTTCGCCCATGATGAACATGGTAATAATGGGTGTTGTGCCTCTGCCAACGCTGGTCGCCCAGATTTCGGGTACTTCCGAGTAGCCTATGATGGAGCCGAGGTTTGGCGTCAAAAGAGTGTCCCAGAAAGGTTGGCTGAATTTGAAAATTACCTTCATGCCTGCGCCCATGCCGATGTTTTGAAAAGCCGATTGTTTGGTCGCAGGCAACGCCGGGGAGAAGGTAATTCCGCCTTCCCGCAAAATGGTCAGCGGGACGGTGACGACGACCCGGTCAGCTTCGTAGCTTTTGCCTGCCTGGTCTTTCAATTTGACTTTATCGTTTTGATAATCAATACTTTTGACCTGCACTCCCTTCTTCACTTTGTCCAAAATCGGGGCGAATTTGGTTTCCAGCACCCACAAAAACGACTTGTCTTTCAGCCCGTAGCTCTCGTCGCCTGCCGTCCAAAAGTCGTCTTCTTCTGCCAAGCCTCTGATGCTCAGGCGGCTGTCCGAAGTGCCGTATTCGTTGCCGAGCATGGCGTTGGACATGGGCAACAGGTTCCACGAAATGCCGGAGGTTTTGAAAGCGCTATCCACTGATTGGTCAATGCCGGAGTAGCTGCCTGCATTTTCCACGAAAGCCACCGTGTTCAGAAAATCATTGTACTGGTTCGCCTGCGCTTCGCTTTTCAGGTTCGGCTCGTTGGGATTGCCCAGGTCTTGTTTGAAGGAAAAATAGTCCTCCGTTTGCTGGTTCAGCAAAGTCGCACCGGTCTGTTGGACGATGTCGTACCATTTCGAGTTGTTGCCGTGAATTTCCTCGGCGCCTAATTCAATGTCGAAATCGGCGAAATCCGTCAGCGGTCGGATGCGCCCGCCGATGTGGTCGCTGGCTTCGAGGATGGTCACGTCGAAGCCGAGGGCATTCAAATGCCAAGCCGTGTACAAACCGGCAGCGCCTGCGCCGACGACGATGACTTTGTAACTTTTGTACTTGTCCACCTTGCAAATGTTGTCCACGCAAGGCGCTGGGTCGTCTTTGCAGGAGGCGGAAATCAAAGTGGGAATGGCAAACGAGGCGGGAACGGCATAGCCGAGTTGTTGGATGAATGTTCTTCTTTTCATGGAGTTGCTTTTTTGTTGAGGATGGCAAAAATACACCTTATAGTAATAGGTGCAGGCGGGCTTCCGGAAGGGTGGTTGGAGATTTCCGAAATCTTCATCCCGATGGCTATCGCGACGGAAATCTGGCTCGCCATCTCGCCGACAGTTCACTTCAACCAAACATGGTACTGCGATGCTTTCCGGCGGTTTTTCCTTTCTTTTGCCTTGATTGTGGCGCAGAGATGTCATCTGAAAAAAAATTTCATTTTTTTTCAGATGACATCTCCTGCTCACCGCCAAACCTTCTTCCATGAACACCCAATCTCGCACGTTTCGCCTCTCCGGGCTGGCTTGCCTGCTCCTTTTCGCAGCAAAAATCGCCGCCCAACCTTCCGTCCAAATCGTCGCCCCCGACACCGCCGACTGCCCCGGCAAGTTGCTGCAACTCGAAGCCGTCGCTACCGACTGCCCCGCTTGCACCTTCACCTGGGACGACGGCTACCTTGGCAGCCTGCGTTTCGTCGCCTTGCAGCAATCCACCGCCTTCGCCGTGACCGTGACCGACCAGGGTGACAACACCGCCTCCGACGAGCATTTCATCGAAGTGCTGCCGGGCGATTTGTCAGTCGGAATCGCCAAAGATTTTGGCTGCTCCGACGGGGAGCATTCGCTGACGGCGATTGCCAGCGGTGGCAGCGGCAACTACACTTTTTGGTGGGACAACGGCGGCTCCGGCGCTTCGCTCGACCAGCTTTCGTTGGGAAATTATGCAGTCACCGTCAGCGACGGCAATTGCCAGGCAACCGCTTCGGCGACGCTGGAAATCATTCCGCCCTTCCAAATGGCGGGCAAGCCCGCCTTTTTTGGCGGCGGCGACTGGGACATTTTCAACGACGTGAAAACCCTGCCCGGCGGCGGCTTCGTGGCAGTCGGAAACAGCTACTCGAAAGACGGCGTCCTGCCGGGAAATTTTGGCGGCACGGACGCCTGGGTCGTGCGGCTGGACGGCGACCGAAACGTCGTTTGGAGCAAAAACTACGGCGGTTCGAGCCTCGACGAAGCGCATAAAATCCTGCCGCTCCCCGACCTTTGCATGAAAAGCGCAATATCTGATTTT
>CAZHLB010000505.1:1366-5404 GCA_964533005.1 uncultured Saprospiraceae bacterium | reverse complement strand
AGGACTTTGTGCTCAAAGCGTGGAAGGGATTTGAGCTTTGAAGAAAAGATACGGACGAAGCGGTTGCAAACCGGCATCAGCGAAGGCAAGGGGAAAATGAAAGGGTGTGCCTTTTGCAAACCTTACCGCACGGGTGAAAGTGGAATTAGAAAATGTTTGCCTTGCGGACAAAAAATGAATTCCGTGTCGTTTCATCTTCGTAATTTTGAAATAGCTTTCATTTAATTTTAGGAACATGATATTGCATTTAGATTTCAACGAATCAAATCAGGGGAAGGTCTTGCGGCATCTAAGATGGCTGAAAGACATTGGGTTAATCAGAGGTTTTGCCCCCGGCGAAAAAATCGCCGAAGACAATCCGGCAGTATCCAATTTAAACGGAACCGCCGTTCGCACCACGCTGCTCGATTACGTGGAAGAAGAATTAGCACGTTTGCCTGAAAGTTGGGACGGTTACGGCGGCTGCCCGGTGGAACCGGAAGTGATAAAAAAAACGTCGGGATTGCTCCGCCAACTTCCGGCAAAACTCGTCAGCGCCCTCGACCAAGACGCTATTTTCCCAAACCCCAACGGCACTATTTCCATCCTCTGGGACAAAAAAGAAGGGAATGAACTGTTCCTCGAAATAGGCGCAATGGACTGCACTTATTATTTCAAACAAGGCGGCGTCGTAAAAAAACTGAACAATCACCTTCGCTGGCAGCCAGATGCTTTGCCAAAGGAGTTGCTTGAAAACCTGAATTTGCTTTTTTCCTAAGAAAACATTGCCATGCACGAAAACTCACCTTTGCCGCCAATCATCCAACAAGATGAAAAACTGGTACGGCTTGTATTCTCGCCATTTCATTTGAACAAAGCCAAAACAAGATTGACTCCAAATGCTTTTCGTCCACCGCCCGGCAGGGGCGAGGTTTCTGTCATCCGGCTCAACTTTACCGATGCTAATTTTTGCAGGCAAGCGGGCAAGAAAATCGAAGCCGATGACAAGGTGAAAGGCGGCTTCAAAGTATTCGAAGGTTTTGGCGTCGTGCTTTTTCTTGAAGTTTTGGAGGCACAAGCAGCCGTGAAAGCCTCTCCACTTCCCGATAATCCTTTTCATGCCGACTTGTATTTTGGCTTTGTGCTTCAAAAAGGCGAGCCGCTTCCTGCCGAATTGAACGAAAAAATGAAGCGGCTTTCGGAGGTCGCCAGGTTTTACCCCGACCCGCAAAAAGAGGCGCTCGATTGGAAGGGGCAGGAGTTAATTTGAAGTTTTCAGTAAATAGAACCATGCGTGCAGTGTCTGCGACAGCGGGGAATTATCCGCTGGTCAAGTGTCTTCCAAACTCTACCCTTTTTCCTTCCAATAAAGCTGCGCCCTGCTCCTGCCGGCACGTCTACGCCGGTTGCATCGAGGCACAAATCAAGTCTGTTCAAAATCAGGAGTTTGTGTTCAAAGCTGGCAAGAGGCTCGTGCTGCACCAATTTGTCGTCTTGGCGTGTTTACCAAGAAAGTCTAAGTTTGCAATTCAAAAATCGTCGAACATGAATGCACTGGAATTAAAAGGCAGCCTGATAGAAATGATAGCGAAGGTGGACGACCAAAAGCTATTGCGCCACCTGCATGAAGTCGTCGCAGAAATCCTTGCCGAAACCTGGTCGGACGACTACGAACTTACGCCCGAACAAGAAGCGGTGATTGAAGCGGACTACAAAGCCAGCTTCAATCGGGAGAAATGGATTGACCATGAGGTCGTTATGCAAAAAATGTCGAGATGGCTAAAACCGTAAAATGGACAGACCGGGCACTAAAAACATACGTTGAAATTGCCACCTACCTGGAGGAACACTTTTCCCACTAAGCTGCCATGAATTTCGTCTATGCGGTGACTGAAAAGATTGAAGCCCTTCGCAAATACCCGAATATTGGTCGAAAAGCACCGAAAATGAAGACGCTGCGCTTTGTTTTAGTTGGCAAGCACCGCCGTTTATACTATCGGATAGAAGGTCGCTTTCTCGTAATTTCCAGCATTTTTGATGCCCGGCAGCATCCAAGTAAGGATATTTTTCAATGATTTTCCCCGCTGGTCAGGCGTCTTCCAAACTCTACCCTTTTTCCTTCCAATAAAGCTGCGCACTGCTAATGCCGGGTTTGCAACCGGCACATCTACGCCGTTGCATCGAGGCACAAATCCAGTCTGTTCAAAATCAGGACTTTGTGTTCGAGCATCGAAGGGTTTTGAGCTTTGAAGAAAAGAGGCGGGGGAGGCGGTTGCATCGAAGCACAAACCCAGTCTGTTCAAAATCAGGAGTTTGTGTTCGAGCGTGGAAGGGTTTTGAGCTTTGAAGAAAAGATACCGCTCGCTGCCGGGAATCCGTTTGAACCACCTTTCCAGTTGGAACATTTTCAGTAGGTTTGCTACAAATTCAGGTCAAATGCAACTGTCAAAAGTTATCTTTTGGGACACGGATTATTCCAAAATAGATTGGGAGAAAAAAGCCCGGTACGTTATCGCACGGGTATTGATGTATGGCACGGTGAATGATTGGAACGCCATCAAATCATACTATGGATTGGAACGCATCAAAGAAGAAATGCTGAAAGAAAGGAGTTTGGACAAAAAGGCTTTGAGCTTTTTGAGTTGCATTTTCGACCTGCCAAAAGAAAACTTCCGATGCTACACCGAACAGCAGTCCTACCCGCCACACTGGAACTTCTGAAAAACATCATGGCAAAACCTGAGCTATCAGGTTTTTATCTGGCTGGCGGCACTTCGCTTGCCCTGCAAATCGGGCACCGGCTTTCGGTTGACCTTGATTTGTTCGGAAAGCGCCCTTTCGAGGCGCAAGAAATCCTTGATGAGATGCATGATTTAGCGCCGGTTTCCATCATGTCGCAAAGCAAGAATATTCTCGTCCTTGATGTTCAAGGCGTCAAGGTGGATTTTGTGAATTATCGGTATCCGTTGATTGCACCGGCAGTTGAGGAGGAAGGATTACGCCTGCTTTCCATTCAGGATATTGGAGCAATGAAATTAACGGCAGTTGCCGGGCGAGGGCGGAAACGTGATTTTTATGATTTGTACTTTCTATTGAAGCGATATTCCTTGCCTGAGTTGATGCAGTTTTATTTGAAGAAATTTGACGACGGTTCGGAGTTTATGGTAGTACGGAGCTTGACTTATTTTGACGATGCTGAACAGGATGAAAAGGTCACCTTGCTCAAAGGTGTAGTGAAGTGGGATATTGTTAAAAAAGCAATTGCAAGTGAGGTAAAAAAATACTATAAGTAAACATATACCAGCTGCGCCGGAGTCTTCCGAAAATAAACCACTCTGCGAGCGCAGGCTCTGCCTGAAGCGACTTTAATAATTCCAGTGTGCCGGATTCGATTGTGTGTAGTTGTAGCATCGAAAATTGGTGAGCGGTTCATCGAAATAAGCGGCACAAAAATGAAGCACTGAGCGGTCTAAATGCCGCATATTGAGCGCCACTTGCCTGATAGCTTCTTTTCCGTACAATGCTTTTATTAAATACCAATCAGACAACATGCCGTGCGAAAGCACCCGGTCAATGATATAGACTTTACTTTTTTCAGGTTCCAATTTGGTCTTGTCCACGTCCCAGAACAAATAATTGCTGAAGTTGCCAATGGTGGTATTTATCTGCGAATTCATTGATTGTTGCTGCATTTAAAAGGCGAATTTAGGCATTTTTAATTACTGGTCAGGCGTCTTCACGCTTCCGTTAAACACAAACGCTGCTCTTGCCGGTTTGCAAGCTGCACATCTACGCCGTTGCATCGAGGCACAAACCCAGTCTGTTCAAAATCAGGGCTTTGTGTTCGAGCATCGAAGGGTTTTGAGCTTTGAAGAAAAAAGGCGGAGGAGGCGGTTGTAATCGAGGCACAAACCCAGTCTGTTCAAAATCAGGAGTTTGTGTTCAAAGCGTGGAAGGGATTTGAGCTTTGAAGAAAAGATGCGGAGGAGGCGGTTGCATCGAGTCACAAACCCAGTCTGTTCAAAATCAGGGCTTTGTGTTCGAGCATCGAAGGGTTTT
>CAZHLB010000505.1:0-1266 GCA_964533005.1 uncultured Saprospiraceae bacterium | reverse complement strand
GAGCTTTGAAGAAAAGATACGGAGGAGGCGGTTGCATCGAGTCACAAACCCAGTCTGTTCAAAATCAGGACATCGAGATGCCAAGATTGATATCAAACAACCTTTGCCAATCTTTTTTTGCGGGCAGCCCCAAGTTCAGAAGAACGACTCTTGGCTCCCGGCTTTCGAGGATGAGCGGCATTTGATTTAGGAGTAGTTTTCGGCTTGCGAACAAATTCAGGCACTTTGCCAGTGCGCTTGTACTGTGCAATGATGTCGCTAATCTCCTGCCTGTCTTTCTCCGTCAGCGTCATCGGTGCGACGATGAGGTCAATGCCTGCCGGTTCTTTTACATATCCCATATCTTTAGGTTTGAAAATATTGCTTTATCAATTTCAGGGCAGCCTCCGTGAAGATAATCATCTTGTGTCCACCCACGTGAACTGCTCCGAGTGTTGTTTCATAATGTTCAATCAGCCGTGTTTTCGATTGAAATGCCACAATTTCATCGTAGCCTTTGTCCCAGGAAAGTTTGCAGGTAAAGGCAAACAGGTTACCCGGAACGCCTTCATATAATTTCTTTTTCCCAGGTTATATGGAGCGCTTTCCACCAAGTGCAAGTAAAAATGGTCGCTATAATCGCTGATGCTGACCAAGCCTTGCAGGATGTCGGGATTGCCCGTTATAGTTAACTTGTAGAGCTGCCGGTCTGTTTGTTTTAGCTCCGATTTCCAATCGAATTTCCAACCATTCACTTTGGTGACGAGTTTCAAGTCTGCTTTTGTCACCGCTAAAACTTCGGTCGGGAAGCTATCCCCGGAAATGGTGTTTCGAACGCTGTTGGTCAGTCCGTCTATTTCTATTTCCAAGTGATATGGTTGCTTTTTCGCCATGATTGGTAGCAAAGCGACTGAAAAAAAAAGCTGGACATCAATTTTCCAACTGCGCCGGGGTCTTGCATTTGCGCCGCCTTCCATTTTTTCAAACGGCGAAGACAATTGCAGATGGCGGTTTGCAATCAACCCCTTACCAACCCAGCGAAAAATCCGTCTCCACCCGCCGCTTTTCAGACTTTGCCACTCCCATCTTTAGGGCTACGTCCTTCATTCCTCTATCATTCTTTCTGTCATTCCATTTGACAGTTCTTTTTTCCACGTTTACTCAAATCCTGCGGAATAAAATTGAGGCGATTAAGCGCACTTTAGCCTCGTTTATGAAGCCAAGGGGGAACAAAGAAGTAAGGTAGATTTTTGGGCTGGGGTGGTTGGACACATTTTTGGTAATTTG
>CAZHLB010000504.1:3772-5413 GCA_964533005.1 uncultured Saprospiraceae bacterium | reverse complement strand
GATTAGTGATTGGTGATTGGGACGCCCCAATCACCAATCACTAATCACCAATCACCGATTACTTCTTCTTTTTAAACATTTCGAGCATCCGGTTCGTGACGACGAAGCCGCCAACCACGTTGAGCGTGCCCAGCACGACGGCGAGAAAACCGAGAATGAGCGCCAGGTAGTCGTCGCTGCCAGCGTGTCCCATCACGATGATGGCGCCAATGATGACGACCCCGTGAATGGCATTTGCGCCCGACATCAGCGGCGTGTGCAGCACGGCGGGCACGTTGGAAATGACTTCGATGCCCAGAAAAATGCTCAGGACGACGATATAAACCATGTCCTGATTGGTCAGAAAGAAAGTTGAAAGTGCTTCCATGAATGAAGAAACCTGGCGGGGAGCGGTGGTTTTGCGGGTAAAATTTCACCCGGAAAAACACTGCTCCCCGATTCATTTTTATGCGACAGGAACGAGCGCCTGCAAGCGTTTGCTGATGATTTCTCCCTGGTGCGCCACGCAGGAAGCGGCGAGGATGTCGTCCTCGAAATTGAGGTTGACTTCGCCTTTTTGAACGAGCAGTTTGAGGAAGTTCAGTACGTTTTTGCCGAACATGGCGCTGGCGTCACGAGGCACGGAAGACGGCAGGTTGGAGTCGCCGATGATGGTGACGCCAGTGTGCCGGATGGTTTTTCCATTTTCCGTCACTTCGCAATTGCCGCCGGTCGAGGCAGCCAGGTCAACGACGACCGAGCCGGGTTTCATCGCTTCGACCGATTCTTTGCGAAGCAGCACCGGCGCACGTTTGCCGGGAATCTGAGCGGTGCAAATCACCACATCGGACTGCATCGCCCGCTCCTGGATGGCTGTCGCTTGCCGCTTTTTGAAATCTTCCGATTGCTCGATGGCGTAGCCGCCTGCGGCAACGTTTTCGACAGCGCCTTCCACCTCGACGAATTTTGCGCCGAGGCTCAAAACTTCCTCTTTCGCCGCCTGGCGCACGTCGAAAGCTTCGACCACTGCGCCCATCCGTTTCGCCGTTGCGATTGCCTGCAAACCGGCGACGCCCGCTCCCAAAATCAAAACTTTGGCAGGCTTGACCGTGCCTGCCGCCGTCATGAACATCGGGAAGAAGCTTGGCAAGTGATTGGCTGCCAGCAACACCGCCTTGTAGCCAGCCACCGTCGCCATCGAAGAAAGCACATCCATCACTTGCGCACGAGTGGTGCGGGGCAACAGGTCGAGGCTGAAAACGGTGGCTTGCGATTTCAACAAAGGCTCCACCAATTCCGGGCTGGACAGGAGGTTGAATTGACCAATCACAATTTGACCGGAGGAAAGCTGCGCCGCCTGCGAGTCGGTGAGCGGCTGGATTTTGACAAGCACGTTGGCTTTTTCAAGCACCGTTGCCAGGTCGGCGACGGTTGCGCCCTGCTGTTCGTAAGCTGCGTCGGAGATGGACGCTCGTGCGCCTGCGCCTTTTTCCAGCAGGATTTGCTGGAAGCCCAATTTGGTGAGCGCAGCAAGCGTGTCTGGCGTGACGCCGACTCGGTTTTCGGGGAGTAGTTCTGCTAAAATGCCGAGTGTCATGGTAAATTTTTCAAGTTGAGAAGGTTTCGGGAGGTTTAGGAGGTTTAAACCTCCTAAACCTCCCG
>CAZHLB010000504.1:0-3762 GCA_964533005.1 uncultured Saprospiraceae bacterium | reverse complement strand
GGTGTGCGGCGTTTTTCGCTCATACCAACACAAACCCCCCCCGAAACCTTCTCAACTCCTTAAAAAAACGGGGTCGAAAATACGCCGCTGGCGAAACTCTGGTAGGGTGGGATTAAGATTTCACCAAATCTTGTTGCGCCGCCGTCTTTTTAACAAGCGCCCAAATGCCGCCCTCAACGAAGTTTTTACCTTTGAGCCGCTTGCCTGCGACATATCCAACCGACTACTTTTTTGCCTGTTCCTTTTATTTCAAAACAAAAATCTATCATGAAAAACCTGCTGTTCCTCCTCGCCCTGCCTGCCTTTTTTTCCGCCTGCACCGGCAATGGTTCTCCAAAAACAAAACTTGCCGACCCGCTGCCAGGCAATTGGCTGACAAAGAGTTACGTGGATTCCACCGCCCTTTTGCGCTCGCCGATGAGCCTTTGGGAAGGCTGCGAGGAACTGGTCTTCGCCGCCGGTTTCGACACCATGCTTTACGTTGGGGTCGGTTCGGAGGCAGGTTTGTTTTCCTGGCAAAAAATGAACGACACGACGGTTCGCATCTTCGGTTTTAATGACCCGCACATGGACTTTTTTCTTTCTGCCGATGGCAAAACTTTGTCTTGCGTGGACAGCTTTTCGCAACGAAGGTATGTCTTCACCAAGCTGGACTCCGCTTTTGCGACGGGTGATTCTGGTCATCCCAAATTGAAAAGTGCCAATGAGCGGTGGTTCAACGAGACTTTGCTGGCGGGAACTTACGTGGAAAACAGCGGCGGCAGTGCTGGCTCGAAGTCCATTACTTTTTACCCGGACGGACGGCTGGAAGGTTGGGAAGGCTATGAAAAATACTTCATCTGCGCCAGCGGAATCTGCACCAGCCTGGCAGGCGACGACTTCCTGACGGTGCAAAAAGGCGACGAGCTGGGCGTTGATTTTGGTTGGGAAATGAAAGATAAAACGCTGGAAATCTATGCGTTGAAAGACGCTTCCGCCGGAGAAGGCATCCCGCAATACGTGCGGGAGAAAGTGGTGATGAGGCTGACCAAAGTGAAATGAGGGATGAGGAATGAGGAATGACATCCCTCATTCCTCATTCCTCATCCCTTAAATCATCCCCCTCGACTTCAATTCCAAATACTTATTAATGGTGTTCATTGACAAATCCTCCGGTCGGGTGAGGATGGTCTGGATGCCGTGCTGATTGAGTTTTTGCGCCATCGCCGCCTTTTCCGCCAGGAAGTTTTGCGCCGTCGTCTGCACGTAAATCTCCTCCACCGTTGTCGCTTCCTTTTTCACAAACTCCTGAATTTCTGTGTTTTCGAAAAAAATCACGACCAGCAGGTGCAGGTTGTTGATGCGGCGCAGGTGTGGCAGCACCCGGTCGAGGGCGTAGGTGCTTTCAAAATTGGTGTACAGCAAAATGAGGCTGCGCCCGTTGATGAGCTTGCGGGAGATGTGGTAGAGCAATTCGTAATTGGCTTCGAGCGGGCGCTCCTGCTCATTGTAGAGGGCGTGAAGGATTTTGTTGAGCTGGTTTGCCCGGCGGTCGGCTTTGACGGTCGAGCCGATTTTGTCGCTGAAAGTTATCAGCCCCGCCTTGTCGTACTTCTTCAGGGCAATATTTGAAATCGCCAGGCTGGTATTGATGGCATAATCGAGCAGGCTCAAGCCGTGGAAAGGCATTTTCATCGCCCTGCTTTTGTCGAGCAGGCAATAGACTTGCTGGCTGCGTTCGTCCTCGTACTGGTTGACCATCAGTCGGTTAAACCTGCCGGTGGCTTTCCAGTTGAGGCTGCGGTAGTCGTCGCCCTGCACGTAATTTTTGATTTGCTCAAACTCGTAGCTATGCCCGATGCGGCGGATTTTGCGCAAGCCCTGGGTCGTGTTCACCCGGTTGAAAGCGAGCAATTCGTAGTGTTTCATCTGAATCACCGACGGGTAAACTGGCGCAGTCATTGGCTCGGCGGCACGAAAACGGCGCTGCAACAAGCCCAGGTGGGTGGCTGCGAAAAGGTTTGTCACGCCAAATTCATATTCGCCCCGCTCCACCGGAGTCAGTTCGTAGCTCAAAGTTTGCTTGTCGCGGGCGGCGATTCGGAGGAGGATTTTGAAGTCTCTTTTTTGAAATTGAAACGGTAACTCGTCAATCACCGCGAGGCGGAGGGCAACGGGCGAGCGGTTTTCCAGGTCGAGAAAAATCTTGTTCGGGTCGCCGAGCGAGAGCAATTTAGGCAGGCGGCGCACGGCGGCGACTTTGATTTTCGGGTGAAAAAGCAAGATGAAATCTGCCAGGGTCAAAGCCATCGCTCCGCCAAAAAGCACCTGCGCAATTGGGAATAAAAAACCGGCGGCGTAGCTCGCAGCGAACACGGCGGCGATGGTGCCGAAGAGGGCGAAGAAGCGGTTGGTGAGGAAAAGGTTGCGCATGGCGAGCTTAGTTGTTGACGTACAAACGTTTGATTTTCATGGTCGCAAATTAAGCAAGATTCAACGGCTTGACGGCGGGAGGTGAAAGGCTATCTTTGCCGCCCTTAACTTTGAAAATCTTTCCAATCATGATGACGCTAACCGAATCCAAACCAATCCCCGCCGCCGCCGACACATTCCCGCTCAACGGCACCGACCATCTCGAATTTTACGTCGGCAACGCCAAGCAGTCGGCGCTTTATTACCAAGCCGCTTTCGGCTACGAATGGATTGCCTACCGGGGGCCCGAAACGGGCTGCCGGGACAAAGTTTCCTACGTCTTGCGCCAGGGTAAAATTACCCTCGTGCTCACTGCCGCCCTCTCGCCGGAGCATGAAATCGCCCGCCACGTTCACCTGCATGGCGACGGCGTGAAAGTGCTCGCCCTCTGGGTAGACGATGCCGAAAAAGCATTTCAAACCGCCATCGAGCGAGGCGCAGAAGCAGCGATGAAGCCCGTCACGCTTGAAGACGAGCATGGCACGGTGAAAATGGCAGCCATCAAAACCTACGGGGAAACCTGGCACACCTTCGTCGAGCGCAGCGACTACGACGGACCGTTCCTGCCGGGCTTCGAGGCTCGGCGCAGCGCTTACCCGGCGAAGCCGGTGGGCTTGAAATTCGTTGACCACTGCGTCGGCAACGTCGAGTTGGGGGCCATGAACAAGTGGGTGAAATTTTATCAGGACGTCATGGGCTTCAAGCTGCTCATCACTTTCGACGACAAGGACATCTCCACCGAGTATACCGCCCTCATGTCGAAGGTCGTGTCGAATGGCAACGGCTATGTGAAATTCCCCATCAACGAGCCGGCACAGGGCAAGAAAAAATCGCAAATCGAGGAGTACCTCGATTTCTACCGGAGCGCCGGGGTGCAGCACATCGCCGTTGCTACCGACGATATTATTCGCACCGTCAGCCAGCTTCGGGCAAACGGGGTGGACTTTTTATACGTGCCGGAAACCTATTACGACGACATTCCCGAACGGGTCGGGCACATCGAAGAAGACCTGGAAGCCTTGAAAAAGCTGAACATCCTGATTGACCGGGACGAGGATGGCTACCTGTTGCAAATCTTCACCAAGCCGGTGGAAGACCGCCCGACGGTTTTTTATGAAATCATCCAGCGGGCGGGAGCGAAGTCGTTCGGGAAGGGAAATTTTAAGGCGCTTTTTGAAGCCATTGAAAGAGAACAAGAACTTCGGGGGACGCTATAAATTCAAGCTCAAAGCTGACAGGTGGAAAACAGCCTTTTCGAGAGAAAAAATGAAATTTTTTGGGATGTTTCATTTGTCGGTTGACAAAGAGGTT
>CAZHLB010000503.1:0-5425 GCA_964533005.1 uncultured Saprospiraceae bacterium | reverse complement strand
TGTTGTTTTTTTTTTTTTTAAAAAAAAAAATTAATTTTTTTTTACCAAAAAAACCCAAAAAACCACCTGTCAGCTTTGAGCCGAAGTTCTTGAAAATCAAAGATTCTGCTTGCCCATCTCCTTCACCACATAGTCAACTGCCCGTGCGGTCAGCGCCATGTAAGTCAGCGAAGGATTCACGCAGGAAGAGCTTGCCATGCAAGCCCCATCCGTGATGAACACGTTTTTCACCTCGTGCATTTGGTTGAAGCCGTTCAGCACCGAGGTCTTCGGGTCTTTACCCATGCGAGCAGTGCCCATTTCGTGAATGCCCAGACCCGGTGCGCACGGACGCTCCCATCCTTCCACTTTTTTCAAGCCACCCGCTTCCATCATTTCGACGGCGGAGGTTTTCATGTCCTTGCGCATGGCAAGTTCGTTTTCGCCGTATTTCACGTCCATCGTCATCGTGGGCAGACCGTACATGTCTTTGACCTCGGTGTTGCGGATGATGCGGTTGTTCGGATTGGGGAGCATTTCGCCGAAGGCGTTGATGCCCATTGTCCACTGACCGGGATTTTGCAACTCGTCTTTCATGTCTTTGCCAAAACCCAGTTCCGCCACCAGGCGCTGCCAGCCCGACCGGCTTGCGCCGCCCTGGTAGCCGTAGCCTCGCAGGAAATCCTTTTGCTTCGTTTTCGCATCGTTGTTGCGGAAGCGAGGGATGTAAACTCCGTTGGGGCGCCTGCCTTTGTAATATTTGTCGTTGAAGCCTTCTGCCTCTCCGCTTGCGCCAACCAGGAAGTGGTGATCCATCACGTTGCGCCCCACCTGATCGCTGCCGTTGCCCATACCGTTCGGAAAGCGGTCGCTTGTTGAATTCAGCAAAATCAAGGCGCTGGCGAGTGCGCTGGCGTTGATGAAGATGATTTTGGCGTAAAACTCCTCCTCCTTTTTCGTCTCGGCGTCGAGGATTTTCACGCCGGTTGCCTTGCCTTTTTTGTCATCGTAAATCAGGGAAACCACGATGGAATTGGGGCGCAGCGTCATGTTCCCCGTCTTTTCCGCTGCGACGAGCGCACCGGCCGGGCTGCTGTAATATGCACCGTAAGGACAGCCCCGGATGCACAAATTGCGGTACTGGCAACTGCCCCTGCCGAGTGCCTTTTGCACTTCATTCGGCTCGGTCAGGTGCGCCACCCTGCCGATGAAAAGCTTGCGACCGGCAATTTTTGCCTCCATGTTTTGCTTCACCATTTGCTCGACGCAATTCAATTCCATTGCCGGTTGAAATTTGCCGTCGGGCAATTGTGGCAAGCCTTCTTTCGAGCCGCTGACGCCAATCCACGATTCGACGTAGTCGTACCAGGGAGCGATGTCGGCGTAGCGGATGGGCCAGTCAGCGCCGATGCCTTCCTTCCCGTTTGCCTCGAAATCCATCTCGTTCCACCTGTAGCTTTGCCTGCCCCAGAGGAGGCTGCGACCGCCGACGTGGTAGCCCCGCATCCAGTCGAAGCGGCTGACTTCGGTGTACGGATGCTCGTCATCTTTGACGAACCAATGTTTGGTGGATTGGCGGATGGTGTAGCCGGTGCGACTTTGTTTAGCGTAATGCTTGTCGAGTTCCTCCTTGGGCACCCGGTCGCCGAAAGGCAAATCCCAAGGGTTGGCGCTCATGGTCGGGTAATCCTGGATGTGCTTGACATTCCTGCCCCGCTCCAGAACGAGCGTTTTTAAACCCTTCTCGCTCAGTTCTTTGGCTGCAAAACCGCCGCTGATGCCGCTGCCGATGACGATGGCATCGTAGGTGTTTTGCTGAAGCCACTTGCCGTTAATGTTGCTCATTTTGAAATTGAAGTTGATGAAGGTTGATGAAGGTTGATGAGGGTTGATGAGGGGCACGCAAGATTATCAACCCTTATCAACCTTCATCAACTCTTATCAACCGCAACTTTTTGTCCGAACCTTGGCGGTTCGGGTGATGATTGTATTTGAAAATCTGTGGTCAGGGAAAATCTTTCGGGCGAAAGGTAGGCAAGGGGCGAAATTTTGAGTAAGGATGAAAAAAGAAAAAAGTCGGCGGCTGGCGGTGTTTCAAAAAACTATGAATTAGGTGATTGTAATCGCCTAATTCCATGAAATTAGGCGATTACAATCACCTAAAAATCAGGGTTTTCATGCCGCCGCAAACTCGCCCTTCGCCTTCAAAAAAACCGCCTCGTCATTCAGCAAATCATAAAGCCATTCGTGGTACTCCGCAAAATCAGGCAGATTGTTGTGCCGTGCCTCGGCAACGGGAAAAAGATGTACGTTGCCCGGCGCTTTTTGCTGTAACATTTCGCTTTGGCTGAAAGGAATCAGCCGGTCTTTTTTGCCATGCACGATGAAAACCGGGCAGGTGACTTTGCGGATAAACTGGTCGGTGCGGATTTGATATTTCAGTAGCCGACGTAGCGGCAGGATGAAAGCGTAGCGGTGGATTTGGTAGAAAAAACTGAAGTACGGCGAGTCAAGAATGAGCATTTTAGGCTTGTTCCAGGAGGCAATCCGGGTCGCCACGCCGCTGCCCATCGAGCGACCGTAGAGCACGATTTTTTCTTCTTCCCATTTGTCTTCCAGCCATTTATAGATGTGTTGCGCATCGTTGTAGAGGGTGGTTTCGGTGCGCTTGCCTGCGCTTTTTCCCATGCCCCGATAGTCCACCATGAAAAAATCGTAGCCTTTACTGACGAAGTCTTTGGCAAATTTTCCCCAGCCTTTCACGCTGCGGCTGTTGCCTTTCAGGTAGTACACGACGCCCCTGGCATTGGGCACTTTGAAGTGCAATCCATTGATGTAGCCACCGTCTTCCATGTCGAAATGCACCTCCTCAAAAGGGAAAGGGTACTTGTATTGAAAGGATTTGGGCAGGATTTCCGGGCGGAAAAAGGCAAGGTCTTGCGCCAGGTAAAAAACCAGGCAGAGAGTAACGTAGCCTACGCCGATGGTGATTAAAATGGTCGCCCAATCCATGTTTTGAAGGTAAAAGTTAAAAGGCAAAAGTAAAAAGCGGAGGCGAGGCAGCCTCACTGAATTCAGCTTGTCTTTTTTGACCGAAACAGACTTCTCTTCCTTTCTTGATTATTTGATTTCTTCCTTCCCTGCTATCCTTGAAAGAAGGGGCTTTCCCACCTGAATTAGTACGAGAAAAACGCTGGATTTCCTAACCTCTACAACTTGTCGAATGATGCTACGCATTCACTTGCCATTGCTATGCTTGTGCTTTTGGCTGCCGTGCCAAGCCAATTTTGCTCGTTTTTCCGGCGAACCTGTGGTCGTTCCAATGTTGCTCGCCGGCAATTCCATTTTTGTCGAAGCCACCTTGAACGGTCGCACGGGCATTTTTCTGCTCGACACCGGTTCGCCGTGGTTGATGGTCAACAAGGCATATTTTACAGGCGCTCCCATCCATCACTCCGACGAATCGTTGACCGACCTCAACGGCAACATCATCAAGCCGGAATATTTTACGGTGAAATCGCTATCGCTGCAAGGTCTGGCGCTGCCCCGCCCGGCTGGCTACATGCTGGATTTGACGGGAATTGAAAAAGCGAAAGGGCTCCCGGTGCTTGGCGTCCTCGGCTATTCGGTTTTTCGGCAATTGGAACTGGTGTTCGATTTTGAGAAGCGGCAACTGGTGATTTTCTCCTTGAAAAAGAACGGTTTGCCCGATTGTGAAACCTATCCATATTGCCCGGTGGATTCGCTCGACCTAAAAATAAGCGGGCATTTTCCATCCGTCGAAGCAAAACTGGGCGGCAAAATTTTGCGCTTAGGCATTGATTCCGGCTCGGAAGTCAACCTGTTGCATCCGAAGGCGCTGAAAAAACAGGAGGCGCTTTTTCAAGCTTCAAGTCAAGTCTGGGTGAAAGGTTTTTCGCATGAACTTGAAAGCAAAACCACCGGGTGGGTGCATGAATTTAGCCTCGGCAGCCTCGAAGCCCAGCCGCTTGAAGTTACCCTTACTAATTTCAGCCACTTGAATAAAGCCTTGCCTACCGACCTGGACGGCATTCTTGGAACCTGCTTTTTGATGCGGGGAAAAATGGCGATTAACTTCAAACGGAAGAAGCTCTACTTCTGGGAAACTGCCGGGGAGACTTTGGCGAGGAGCGGGCAAAAGTGAGGAATGGAAATGCGTTTAGCCGGAAAACAGCAGACAGGTTGATTTTTTCAAAAGAAGCACTGACACAAAAAGAACACCGCCGTTGAACCCCAAACCGCCAGGTCAGTTTTAGAATCACTTATCCCAGACTTCTTCCCTTCCTACTCTCACCGGAAAGCGACTTACCACTGAATTGAAACTAAAACAAGGCTGGATTTTCTAACCTCAAAATAATGTCGAATGATGCTACATGCTACCCTGCTACTGCTTTGCCTATGCCTGTCCCAAACGCTCCACGCCACTTTTCCCGCTCGTTTTCCGGCAGAACCGGTGGTGGTTCCGTTCCTGCTCGTCGGCAATTCCATTTTCGTGGAAGCGACCGTGAACGGGCGCACCGGCAATTTTCTGCTCGATACTGGGTCGCCCAAGTTGATGCTCAATAGCGCCTGGTTTTCAGGTTCGGCTAATGCTATTGCCAATGAATATTTAGTTGACCTCAACGGGAAGGTCATCAAGCCCAAGTATTTGGAAGTTAAATCGCTGGAAGTGCAAGGCTTGCCGATGCGTTGCCCAACGGGCTACGTGCTCGACCTGGAGAATATTGAAGAAGCCAAAGGCATCCCGGTTTTTGGCATCCTCGGCTACGCCGTTTTTGAGCACCTGGAATTGCTCTTCGATTTTGAAAATCAGGAACTTGTGATTTTTCCGCTGGAAAAAAACGGGTTGCCTGACTGCGAGTCCTATTTGTATTGCCCGGTGGATTCGCTCGACCTGAAAATGAGCGGGCACATCCCCTACGTGCAGGCAAAACTGGGCGGAAAGAGCTTGCGCTTAGGCATTGATTCCGGCTCGGAAGTCAACCTGTTGCAACCCAGGGCGATGAAAAAAGCGGCGGAAATTTTTCAGACGGCGAGAAAACACAACCTGCAAGGTTTGTCTGACGAATCGAAAAAAAGGACGGTGGGCTGGCTGAGGGAAATCAAGTTGGGTCACCTGGAATCTCAACCGCTCGAAGTGACCCTCGCCGACCTCGACCACTTGAACGACTACCTGCCTGTTGACCTGGACGGCATTCTCGGCAGTTGTTTTTTGATGCAAGGGAAAATGGCAATCAACTACAGGCGGGAAAAACTTTACCTCTGGGAGACGACGACGGGAGAGACTTTGGCAAGAGGCGGGAAAAAATAGGGATGAGGTGAGCGCATTGAGAATTGACAGGGGTTGAGGCTGTATCATAAGCCGTTAGGCACGCCTGCAAGTCGCTTTTGTCATCCTCGCAGAGGAACCGTCCTGTCCCGTGTG
>CAZHLB010000502.1:0-5425 GCA_964533005.1 uncultured Saprospiraceae bacterium | reverse complement strand
CGCCATCGCCCGTGCATTTGGCGAGCCGTACGACCCGGCAAGACTGGCATTGTTTGAAAAGCTGTTCAGCGCCTTGAGCAAAGCCAGTTTTCCTTTCCGACCCGACCGGAACGTCAGCGAAAAAGCCTTTCAAAACTTCGCTTTTTTCGAGAGCTATTTTTCCAATTTCATCGAAGGAACGGTCTTCATGTTGGAGGAAGCAAGGCAAATTGTGGAAACGCAACAGCCCCTTCCTGCCCGCCACGGCGACTCGTACGACGTTTTGGGAACGTACCGCCTTGTCGCCGACAGGAAGGAAATGCAGGTGAAATTTGATTCGCCCGGGGAAATGCTCGACTTGTTGCAACGCCGCCATCAAATGCTCCTGTCTGCCAGGCTCGAAAAACAACCGGGTCAATTTAAGATGCAAAACAACCGGGCTGGCGAGACCTACTTTGTTGACTTTCAGTTGGTTCGGGGTACACTCATCAAGAGTTTCGATTTTTACCGGGCGCTGCAACATCCTTTCGCACGTTGCGCTTACCTGATGTTCGTCATCAGCGAAGTGCATCCGTTTTTGGACGGAAACGGGCGGCTCGCCAGGGTGATGATGAATGCCGAATTGGTGCGGGAGGGGCAAGCTAAAATCTTGATTCCCACCGTGTTCCGGGAAGATTACCTGCTCGCCTTGCGCCGCCTGAGCCGGCAGCTCGACCCCGACCCTTACGTGCGAATGTTGGAGCGGGCGCATGGTTTCAGTGAAATGGTCAGCGGCGAGGACTGGAAGGAAATGGAGGCGTTTCTGCGCAGCCGAAATGCTTTTTTGGAAAGCAGCGAAGGGCGGTTGATTTATTGAAATTAGAAATTGGGGAAATTGGAAATTGAATTTCCAATTTCCCCAATTTCTAATTTCCCAATTTCTCTTTCATCCATACCATAATATATTCCATCACCTCTGCCTGCTCCGGCTCGTTGTGAATTTCATGAAACAACCCCTCCCACCGCTTCCAGCTCACGTGCCCGCTCACCCTTTTTGCAAAAGCCTCGCTGCCCGCCGGGTCGGTAATTTTGTCCTCGCCGCCGTGCATGATGAGCGTTGGCACGGGCATCTCGCCTGAAAATTCATCCAGCCAATTCGCCGCTTCGAGCATCGCCAAACCCATCCTGACGGAGATTCGATTGTGAACCAGCGGGTCGTTGGCGTAGGCTTCGACCACCTTCGGGTCTTTTGATAAATACTTCAAAACCAAACCATTGGGCTGTGTCAAAGCAGGAAAGACCCGCCGCATCAACCTGGCAAAACCGAGCAAAAAAGCAGTCGGCGGCTTCGGCAATCGAATCCACGACCCGGTGGCAATCACGCCTTGAATGTTTGGCTTTCGCCGCAAAACAAAATTCAGCGCCAGGTTGCCGCCGAGGCTATGACCGTAAAGAAATAGCGGCTTGGCGGGGTATGCTTGCTTCGCAAAAACAAGCAGCGTTTCGATTTCATCGAGCAAGGTTTCCAAGTCGGGAGCGTCGCCACGCTTGCCTTCCGACTTGCCGTGCCCCCGGCGGTCGTAAGCGAAAGAGGCGATTTGATGCTGCGCAAAAAAGGCGGCGACGTGCTCGTAACGACCCATGTGCTCGCCCAAACCATGCACGATGCACACCACTGCCGTCGGTTCATCCACCTCCCAATGTTGGGCGTGGATGGCAAGCGAGTCTGCGGTTTTCCATTGAAAATCAATGCTTTTCATAAAAATCAAAACTGGATTTCAGACTTGCCAGCAATGTTCCAGGCTTACGTTTACGAAACTTTTGAAGTTTCGTAAACGTGTGGCTGAGTCAAACTTCCCACCGCAGGTAGGTTGGTTTCGGCGAGCCGAAAAAAAATGAAGGCTTTGGCATCGGAAGATGCCGTTTTCGAGCACAAAATATAATTCCCCCAATTTACCGGATGAGCCAACTCAAAATGAAAGCCGGAGGCAGATGATTGAAAGGTTATTTCAGCCAAATTGGAAACCTCGTTTTCACGCCATTTCGAGCGCCATTTTGGGCAGTTTTTGACAGCAAATAATCGCCAGAGGTCTGCATCTTTTGTTTATACATTTGCGCCCTCACAAAAAAAGAGGTAGGCAATGAATCCATATTTGCCCATATTATTAGTGTTCATTCTCTCGCTTGGCTTCGTGGTGACGACGCTTTTCGCCACCCACCTGCTGGGGCCCAAACGGAAAACCCAGGTCAAAGACGAAGCCTTCGAATGCGGCATCGAAGTCGTCGGCGACGCCCGCTCGCCGTTCAGCATCAAATATTTCCTGGTAGCTATCCTTTTCGTGCTGTTCGACGTAGAAGTGATTTTCATGTACCCTTGGGCGGTGAATTTCAAGGAGTTGGGCTTGACTGGCTTGCTCGAAATGTTCACGTTCATGGCGGTGCTTTTTGTCGGCTTGATTTACATCATCCGGCGGGGCGCTTTGAAATGGGAGTAAGATTACCCTCCGAGCCAAGACTTTCGAGCGGCGGGGTTTTGAAACCCCGCATTTTGGAAGCGAAATGCGGGGTTTTGGAACTCGCATTTTGGAAACGAAATGCGGGGTTTCAAAACCCCGCCGCTCGAAAGTCCTGGCTCGGAGAAAAGATGATTTACATGAAAGCCCTGCTTTTCAGGGTTTTAGATGAAAAATGAAAATTGACATCAAACCAGAATATCAGCCCGCCGGCGTCGGCGGCGAAGGTTGGTTCGCCACCTCGCTCGACAAGGTCGTTGGGTTGGCTCGTGCCAATTCACTTTGGCCCCTGCCTTTCGCCACCTCGTGCTGCGGCATCGAGTTTATGGCGACGATGGCTTCGCACTACGACCTGGCGAGGTTCGGCAGCGAGCGGTTGAGTTTTTCCGCCCGGCAGGCGGATTTGCTGATGGTGATGGGCACGATTGCGAAGAAAATGGGCCCCATTCTTCGGCAGGTTTATGAACAAATGGCGGAGCCGAAATGGGTGTTGAGCATGGGCGCTTGCGCTTGTAGCGGCGGCGTTTTCGACACTTATTCAGTGTTGCAAGGCATTGACCGAATTATCCCGGTGGACGTCTATATCCCCGGTTGCCCGCCTCGCCCAGAACAGGTGCTGGACGGCATTTTGAAAGTGCAGGAACTGGCAAAAAATGAAAGCCTGCGGCGGCGGCATTCGGAGGAATACAAGCATTTGCTGGCTTCGTATGGACTGGAATAAAGTTGAATTAGGATGCGCAGGATTTTCAAGGATATTAAGGATTGGGACGTCCGCTCGTCCCAATCCTTAATATCCTTGAAAATCCTGCGCATCCTAATTCAAAAAAGAAAATGAACATCGCAACAGCGAAAATAGAATGGATGGACGCCCTCGGCGAAGCGCTCCGAGAACGCTTCGGCGACCAAATCCTCTCCATCGAGCAGCACTACGACTTCCCCGTCGTGGTCGTGGAAAAACAAAGCCTGCCGGACGTTTTGTCCTTCCTGAAAGATGCCCCTGCGATGGGGTTTTCTTTTTTAACGACCCTTTGCGGCATCCATGCGCCGGAGTTTACCGGCAAGGAATTTTGCGTGATGTACCAGCTCCACGACCTGCCCCGCAACCGCCGCCTGCGCATCAAAATCTTCATGCCTGAAAGCGACCTCGACGTGCCGTCCGTCACCGGATTGTGGTCAACGGCGAATTGGATGGAGCGGCAGGAGTATGATTTTTTTGGCTTCAATTTCGTGGGACACCCCGATTTGCGGCGCATTTTGAATATGGATGAGATGAATTATTTCCCGATGCGGAAGCAGTATCCGCTGGAGGATTTGAGCAGGCACGATAAGGATGACAAGATGTTTGGACGTTGAGGTTTAGGAGGTTCCGGAAGGTTTAAGAGGTTTAAACTAAACCTCCTAAACCTTCCGGAACCTCCTAAACCATTTAATATAAAATGGCTGACCTTCAAACGGTTACGACCGAAATAGATACACAATACACGACGCTCAACCTGGGCCCCACCCACCCGGCGACGCACGGCATTTTCCAAAACGTCCTGCAAATGGACGGCGAAATCGTCGTCTCCGCCGAGCCGACCATCGGCTACATCCACCGGGCTTTCGAGAAAATCGCAGAGCATCGCCCCTACAACCAATACGCTCCCATCACCGACCGGATGAACTATTGCAGCGCCCCAATCAACAACATGGGCTGGCATCTGACGGTCGAAAAACTCATCGGCTGCGAAGTGCCCAAGCGGGCGCAATACCTCCGGGTAATTTTGATGGAACTGGCTCGCATCGCCGACCACCTCGTTTGCGATACGGTGATTGCGGTGGACACGGGGGCGCTCACGGGCTTCCTTTATTTGTTCCAGGAGCGGGAGCGGATTTATGAAATTTACGAGGAAGTATGCGGCTCCCGGCTCACCACGAACATGGGTCGCATCGGCGGCATGGAGCGGGATTTCACGCCAAAAGCCTGGGCGACGCTGCGGGATTTCCTCGAAATCTTTCCGAAAAAGCTGGCGGAATTTGACCGCCTCGTCACCCGCAACCGCATTTTCATGGACAGAACCATCGGCGTCGGCGGCATCTCCGGCGAGCGGGCGCTGAACTATGGGTTCACGGGCCCCAACCTCCGTGCGGCAGGCGTGGACTACGACGTGCGGGTGATGAATCCTTATTCGAGTTATGAAGACTTCGATTTTGAAATCCCGGTGGGCACGAATGGCGACACTTACGACCGCTTCATGGTGCGGATGCACGAGATGTGGGAGAGCCTGAAAATCATCGAACAAGCGGTGAAAAACATCCCCGACGGAGCCATTCACGCCGACGTTACCGACTTTTGGTTGCCGCCAAAAGAGGATGTTTATTCAAAAATGGAGGCGCTGATTTACCAGTTCAAAATCGTGATGGGCGAGATGGACGTGCCGAAGGGCGAGGTATATCAAGCGGTCGAAGGCGGCAATGGCGAGTTGGGTTTTTACCTCATCAGCGACGGCGGGCGGACGCCGTTTCGGTTGCATTTGCGGCGTCCTTGTTTTATTTATTATCAGGCATATCCTGAAATGATAAAGGGAGGGATGTTGAGCGATGCGATATTGACTTTGAGTTCGATGAATGTGATTGCGGGGGAACTCGATGCTTGAGATTGCTTATTTTCATGCTTTCAATAATCAAAATTGACATGACCTTAGACATAGAAACCTTCAAACAGGAAGTGCAATTATTGCCTGAACATGCTCAGCAAGCATTATTCAATTACATGGAATTTTTGAAGTGGAAGCATGAGCGACAATTGAAAGAAGGAAAGACCCAAAAGCCTCAGTTTGGTTGTGGTTCTGTCAAAGGGGAATTAGGTTCTGATTTTGACGAACCGCTCGAAGATTTTAAGGAATACATGGAGTGAGCGAAAAAAGCTGACAGGTGGGAATACGGGGTGGGGGGGGGCGAATAAAAAAAAAATT
>CAZHLB010000501.1:0-5426 GCA_964533005.1 uncultured Saprospiraceae bacterium | reverse complement strand
ATTGCGGCGCAAAGCCAAATCAGCGAAGCAAAAATAGCGTTGAGCCAAAGCGAACTTGCCCGCCTTTACCTGACTCCGAAGGCGCTAAACGAGGACGAGCGCAAAGCCGTCGAAAACTGGAATGCCGCCCTTTGGAAAGGCATCCAGGGCTGGTCAACCCGTGACCCGATGCTGGAAGAAATGGCGACCGCCCTGCGCATCAGCTACCTACAATCGGAGGTGCTGCTGGAAGATTTTTTCATGGACGAAGGCTTCAACGAAAAGGAGTCGAAAGCGTTGGCAATGGCAGCGTTGATGGCGTTGGTGGGGCATCAGTTGGAAAGGTTTATTTAATTTTGAATTAGGATGTTTGGGATTTCAAAGGATGTTAAGGATTGGGACGGGCTACCTCTCGTCCCAATCCTTAACATCCTTTGAAATCCCAAACATCCTAATTCAAAATCAACAGGCAGATGAATGTCGAAACAACCATCCCGACAACCCGGGCAGACCTTGCCGAAATGGGATACCCGGAGCGCATCCCGGCTACTTGGGAGGAGTTTTTGGATTGCTTAGAAAGCGCAGAATTCAATGTCGAGTACGATAACCAACACATCATTATTATGAGTTACGCTACCAACCGGCACGAACAGATTGTGCTGAACTTCGGCACTGTCTCAAATATCCTATTTGAAGATGACGAGGACATTCTGGTGCTCGGAAGTAGCCGTCCGGTTTACCACGAAAGTTGGGGGGAACGTAGCTATAATCCTGACGTTCATATAGTTGTAGGTGAGGTAATTGAAATTGAATATCGTCAGGGCATGACCGCCAACGCCAATCCTGCCGTTATTTTCGAAGTGCTTTCTCCCAGCACGGCACAGCATGATTGGAATGACAAATTGCCTCGCTACAAAAAAATGCCGTCCGTCCGGCAAATCATTTACATCGAGCAAAGCCGCCCTTACGTCACGGTCTTCACTCGCATCGGCAACACTGACCAGTGGATAAATGTAGCTTATGATAGGCTGGAACAATCTTTTGAAGTGTTGGGCAAACAGGTGGCTTTGAAGAAACTCTATCAAAAAGTCATTTTTACCGAAAAGCAGTAAAAAGTAAAAGGCAAAAGTGAGAGGCTCTCACTTTTGCCTTTTTACTTTTTCCTTATCAAATGGAGACTCAAGACCTTCTCAAAAAAGTCCGCAAAATCGAAATCAAGACCAAAGGCTTGAGCCGCCACCTGTTTTCCGGCGAGTACCACAGCGCCTTCAAAGGTCGGGGCATGTCGTTCAGCGAGGTGCGCAACTACCAATTCGGCGACGACGTGCGCAACATTGACTGGAACGTGACCGCCCGCACCGGCGAGCCTTTTGTTAAAATCTTTGAGGAGGAGCGGGAACTGACCATGATGCTGCTGATTGACGTGAGCCAAAGCGCCTATTTCGGCACGGTGAACCAGTTCAAACAAAGCATCATCACCGAAATCAGCGCCGTGCTGAGTTTCTCCGCCATTCAAAACAACGACAAAGTCGGGGTCATTTTTTTCACCGACAAAATCGAAAAGTTCATTCCGCCAAAAAAGGGCAGGTCGCATATCCTCTACATTATCAGGGAGTTGATAGACTTCCACCCACAGCGCAGCCGCACCAACATCGGGCAGGCGCTTCAATTTTTGAACAACGTGGTGAAAAAACGGAGCATCTGTTTCATCCTCTCCGACTACATGAGCGAAGGTTACGAAGCGCCCCTACGCATTGCCTCGAAGCGCCACGACATCATCGGCGTTCACTTGTACGATTTTCGGGAACAGGAGCTGCCGCACGTGGGTCTGATTCGTGGAATGGACGCCGAAACCGGCGAACGGGCTTGGATGGACACCTCGTCGGCGAGCCTGCGAGACGAGTACGCCCGGTGGTTCAACGTGAACTACAACTATTTCAAAAACACCTTCAACCGCAGCGGTTTGGACGTAGTCAGCATCCGCACGGACGAGAATTACGTGACGGCGTTGATGAATTTTTTCAAGAAGCGCATTAAGTAAATGGTAAATGATAAATGGTGAATGGTAAATCCCTAACCCGCTGAAAATCAGTGGTCTGGGGATTTACCATTTATCATTTACCATTTCTACCGCCAGCCTCGCCGCCAGCCTCGCATTGTTCAGCACCAATTTCACGTTCGCTTCCAGGCTTTCCCCGCCCGTCAATTCCTTGATTTTTGCCAGCAAAAACGGCGTGATTTCCTTGCCTTTGATGCCGAGGCGCTGCGCTTCGGCGAGGGCAGTTTCGGTTGCATTTTGGATGTGAGCGACCGACGGCTCGTCTTCCGCCGGAATTGGATTGGCGATGACCACGCCGCCGGGCAAGCCAACTTTCCATTTGATTTTCAAGGCTTTAGCCAATTCCTCCACCGAGTCTACCCGGTAATCCACGCCGAAACCACTGCGCCGGGTGTAAAATGCCGGGAACTCGTCGGTCTGAAATCCAACGACCGGGACGCCGAAAGTTTCCAGGTATTCCAGGGTCAGCCCGATGTCGAGGATGCTTTTTGCGCCAGCGCAAACGACGGCGACATTGGTGCGAGCTAATTCCTGCAAATCCGCCGAAACGTCGAAGCTCTGCGCCGCCCCTCGATGGACGCCGCCGATGCCGCCGGTGGCGAAAATTTGAATGCCCGCCTGCGCTGCAATGAACATGGTCGAGGCGACGGTCGTAGCGCCGGGAAGATTTTGTGCCAGCAAAAAAGGGATGTCCCGGCGGCTGGCTTTGATGACTTGCCTACCGGTTTTTGCCAGGTACTCGATTTCCGCATGGCTCAGACCGGCTTTCATTTTTCCGCCCAAAATGGCAATGGTGGCGGGCACTGCGCCATTTTCCCGGACGGCTTGCTCGACTTGGAGGGCAGTTTCGAGGTTATCGGGAAAAGGCATTCCGTGAGAAATGATGGTGGATTCCAGCGCGACAACGGGGCGCTTTTCAGCAAGTGCTTGTCGCACTTCCGGCGAAACATCGAGGTAGTTCATTTTTATTTTGAATTAGGATGAATTGGATTTCAAAGGATATTAAGGATTGGGACGTGCGTCCCAACGTCCCAATCCTTAATATCCTTTGAAATCCAATTCATCCTAATTCAACAAAAAAAGGCGCAAACTCTCGCCTGCGCCCTCTCGCTGTTTTTTTCGATTTCAAATTCAATACGAAAGAAAAGAGTGAATTACCTTCTTCCAAACAGCCCACCCAGCAACTTGCCACCGACCATGCTGGCAACGTCGTCGAGGGCGCTGCCGTCGCCGTCCTTGTCGAGGAAGCGGTTGGCTAAGTCCATCAGCGGGCTGCCCGACTGTTTTTGCTGCTGCACCGTGCCCGACAACATGCCCACCAAGCTGCCAATGTCAAGCCCGCCCTGCTGTTTTTGCTTGCCGAGCATGCCCATCACGACGGGGGCGAGCTTTTCCATGAGGCTGCCCGTCTGCCCGCCGCTCAAGCCGCTGACCTTGCTAATCATGTCAACAGCGCCGCTTTGCTGACCGCCGAGGATGTGCTCCAGGATGCCTGCGCCATTGGCGGTGCGAGGATTTGCAACTTGGGCGTTGCCGCCGAGGAAGCCGCTGAGTTGGTCAAAAATGCCTCCGTCGTGGTCACGTTCGAGGGCGTTGTTGAGGTTGGCTGCACCTTCTGGCGTGGAAGCGTTGCGGGCGAGGGCGTTGACCAAAGTGTTCAGGATGCCCCTCGTGGCGACGGCGGTTTGCTGCGGTTCTGCGCCGATTTGGTTGCTCAGTTGACCCAACGTGTTGTCGTCCATCAACTGACCCTTCAAAAGTTCAATCAGGTTTGCCATGTCTTGGTAAGTCAAAAGGGAAAAGTCAAAAGGCAAAAGTGGGGAGCTTGGTTGGCAGGCTGGCATTGCCGGGCTTGAAAATCAAGGCTTTGCACTTTTATCTTTTACCTCTCCGGTTGAGATTTTGCGATGATGAAATTTTGTGAAACGCTCATGGGACGTGCGGCGAACTGGTAAGTCTCAAAAGTTGCCGGGAATATTTCTGCGCCGCCAAAGGTAGGCAAGCCGCCTGAAAACCGTTGTTGAAAACTAACCCGCCCAGGCATACCTTTTTTTGCCATAAATCAGCCTACTTTGCCCCCGACAAACCAGAGCCTGCACATGAGCCGAAACATAACCATGCCCACAGCCGAACGCATTTCTCAAGCCGACCTGGCGACGCTCGCCCAGCAGTTTACGCTGCAATTATTCAATCAAAAAAACGACCCCCGGTTGGTTTTTCACACCTACCGGCAGACGTTGGAAATCGCCAAAACCGTCACCTCGCTGGCGGAAGCCAACCGCTTCACCGAAGCCGAATGGGAGGCGGCGGAACTGGCTGCCTGGTTCGTCAATACAGGCTATCTGTTTGAGTATCAAAACCCTGCGCCGAAGAGCCAGGAGTTGGCGGAGAAATTTTTCAACGCCCACGACTTGCCCGACGAGAAAAAAGCAGGCATCCTGACCGCCCTGAAATCGGCGCTAACCGACCAACAGCCCAAGACTACGGCAGCGCAATTGCTCTCCGACGCCATGAGAGCCACCTGGTTCGGCGCTCATTTTTTTGAAAACTCGCCGCTGCTGCGCCTCGAAAGGGAAATGCTGTTGCATCATCATCCGACCAAAAATGAGTGGGCGCAATTTCAAATGCAGCAATTGCTCAACGCCCGTTTTTTCACTTCGCACGGCAAGGTGACCTTCGAGCCAATCGTCGCAAATCACCTCGTCGCTTTGACGGAACGGCTTGAAAAACAGAAAGATAAACAACCGGACGACGCCAACTTGCCCGCCAAAAAATTCAGGAACCTGGAGCGCAAAACTTCCGTCGGCACACAAACTTTTTTCCGTACCAACTACCGCACGCACATCAACCTGAGCGCCATCGCCGACAACAAGGCGAACATCATGATTACCGTCAATGCCATCCTCATCAGCATCCTGATTTCGGTGATTTCCTACCGGAATTTGACGGAAACCAACCCCGGTGTGCTCGCTCCGGTCGTGATTTTCCTCGTTACCGGGCTGACTTCGCTGATTTTTGCGGTGTTAGCCGCCCGCCCGAAAGTCACTTCCCTCGTCAACCAAGGCACCCCGATTGAGGAGGCGAAACGCAACATTGTCTTTTTTGGAAATTTCGTCAGCCTCGACCTGGAACGGTACGAGCAAATTATGGACGAAGTGTTCAAGGACAGCGAATTGCTGTACGGCAATTTGACTCGTGACTTGTATCATTTGGGCAAAGTATTGGACAAGAAATACCGCTACTTGTCGGTATCGTACAACATCTTCATGGTGGGCTTCGTGGCGACGGTTTTGACGTTTCTGGTGGTACTTTTTACCTGAACAAGCCACCAGAACATTCAGCCCTTGAGATTCGAGACATAGCTTGTTATCCGAAGCAGACTTTCCGA
>CAZHLB010000500.1:0-5435 GCA_964533005.1 uncultured Saprospiraceae bacterium | reverse complement strand
TTATAAGACAGCCCCCCTTGTTGCCAGATTTTGCTTGACAGACTACTAAGCGTTGGGTTCCTCTACCATCTCAATCGCATGACAAGGGCACTGCTCGAAACACACGGCGCACCCCGTACAGAGGTCGAAATTGAACTCATATCTTTTCCCCACTCCCAACTTGATTATCGCCCCCTGCGGGCAAGCTCCAAAGCACCCGTCGCACTCGAAACAATTGCCGCAAGACAAGCACCGCCGGGCTTCGTAAAGCGCTTCCCGCTCATTCAAACCATGCGTCACTTCCGTAAAATCAACCCTGGCTTCCGGCGGCAACTCGCCTTGCCTACGTGCAGGCGCTTCGGTGTGAAACCAAACGTGCAGGCGCTCGTGACCGACGACGGGGTGCTTCGGCAGTTTTTCAAAATTCCCGCCCCGCAGCCAGGCGTCCATATTTCTCGCCGCTTTTTTGCCGTGTCCGATGGCGATGGTGACGGTTCGCTCGTCGGGAACCATGTCGCCGCCTGCAAAAATGCCTGGGCTTCCGGTCATCATGTCTTTGCCGACGACGACCGTGCCGTCCGTTTTGAACTCGATGCCGGGAAGGTTTTTCAGGAAACCCGTGTCCGTGTCTTGCCCCAGGGCGAGGATGAGGGCGTCGGCTTCAAGGGTCTCGAAATTGCCGGTGGGTTGGGCTTTGCCGTTCTCGTCCACCTCCATCACCTCGACGGTGAAAGTGGTCTGGTCAATCATTTTTATTGTGCGCAACCAATTGATTTTCACGCCTTCGGCGAGGGCTTCGTCGGCTTCGAATTCGTGGGCGGGCATGTGTTTGCGGTCTCTGCGATAGACGATGAGTGGCTCGTAACCGAGGCGTTTGGCGGTGCGGGCGGCGTCCATTGCCGTGTTTCCGCCGCCGTAAATGGCGACCCGGCGACCGAGTTTTAGAGGTGAGAGGGTGAGAGAGGGAGAGAGGGAGAGTTGCTGCTCGGCGTGTTTCAGAAAGGTGAGAGCGTCGAGGATTTTGCCGGCATCACGGGCGGGGATTTCCGTTTTTTTGGAAATGTGCGCCCCGACGGCGATGAAAACGGCATCGAAACCGCCCTCCGTTTTTTCCTGCAAAACATCTTCGACCCGGTGGTTCAGGGTGATTTTCACGCCCATTTTTTCAATGCGGCGCACCTCGGCTTCCAACTCTTTGCGAGGCATCCGGTAGGCGGGAATGCCGAAGTGCATCATGCCGCCTGCGACGGGCCCCGCTTCTCTGATTTCCACCTCGTGACCGAGCCGCCGCAGGTGATAAGCTGCCGACAAACCGCTGGGCCCCCCACCGATGACAAGCACCCGTTTGCCGCTCGCCGCAGCCTCGAATTTTGGCATCCAATCTTGCTCCAAAGCCAGGTCGCCAAGAAACCGCTCGACGGCATGAATGCTCACGCTGCTGTCGGTGAAAGCTCGGTTGCAGGCGCTTTCGCAAGTATGGTAACAGACCCGACCCATGATGGCGGGCAGTGGATTTTCTTCGACGAGCTTTTGCCAGGCTTCTTCCCATTTGCCTGCTTGCGCCAGCGCCAGCCATGCCTGGATGTTTTCCCCGGCGGGGCAACGCTCGTTGCAGGGCGGCAGCATGTCGAGATAAACGGGGCGCTGGGTGCGGGCGGAACCCGTGCCTTTTGCGTGGGCGGCGAGGTTGACGGGGGCGGTCATTTCTTTGTGATGAGGCATGGCTGGGAAGGCTTTGGAGAGCGGTGGGTTTCCTCCCTTTTTGTCATTCCCGAAGGGAATCTGTTCCAGCAGATTCCCTTCGGGGATGACAAAAAGGGAGGAAAACCACCGCTCTCCGTAAAGAACTAAAGTGAAGCGCAAGGTGACGCCAGCAGCCTCTCGCCGGGGATGATTTTTCAAGTGGTGGGCAGTGATTTGCGTCATTTCAGGCGACGGATGACAGTATTTTTCTAGATAGCCGGGTTTGCGCTATTTTTACCTCGTGCTTTGCTCCTGCCGGAAAAGGTAGGCTGGGCTTTCTTCATCTGATAAATTCTGATGCTATGGCAAACGCCTTGAAACTAATTGCGGAGGCGAAAGAAAAGCGTTTGAGTTCGCTGGATTTGGGTGGTTGTGGATTGAAAGTAATACCCTTGGAACTGGCGGAACTAAAATGGTTAGAAGACTTGAATCTTTCCATGAATGAAATTAAAGACTTAAAACTGCTAAGTGAATTGGACAGGTTGCGATTTCTTCAAGTGCATTCGACGCAGGTAAATGATTTGACACCGTTAAGTGGCTTAAAGAATCTGGAAGAATTGGATTTGTCTTATTCTAACACAAGTGAACTGGCTCCATTAAGCGGACTGACGAATTTGCAGAGATTATCAGTTTCTTATTCCAAGGTGAGTGATTTGACACCTATAGCGTCATTGTTTGAAAAAAATTTGTGCGCTTTTAGGGCTGACGGCTGTCCGCTTTCTCACCCACCATTAAAAATTGCTGAACGAGGTGCTGAATTCATTCTTTGTTATTTCCAAGAATTGGATAGAGAAGCTATAATTCTTCGCGAAGCCAAACTCCTGCTGGTAGGGCAAGGAGAATCTGGAAAAACTACACTCCGCAGGAAGCTCAAAAACCCCGCCGCAGACATGCCAGAAATTGATGAGGAGACATGGGGCATTGAAATCGAACAATTGACTTTTCACGTCGCAGACGCACAACCTATGTTGCTGTCCTGTTGGGATTTCGGCGGACAGAATATTCAACACTTTGCCCACCAGTTTTTCCTCACCCGCAATTCTTTATATGTGTTGCTCACTAATGAACGAGGACAAAACAATCACTTCCACTATTGGCTGAATATTGTCAAGATGTTGGGCGTGAATAGTCCGCTCCTTGTAGTTCAAAACAGAAAACTGGATAACCTGGAGCCTATTGCTGATTGGGCTGAGATGAAAAAGGGCTTTTCCAATCTTGTTGCCGCCCACCATGTGAACTTGAAAAATGCGGAAACCGACCCCAATTTTGAAAAACTCCGACAAGCAATTTTATCTCAGGCATTAGGTTTAGAACATGTAGGCAAACGTTATCCCGGTTCATTTGTGCGCCTGCGCAAACGGCTTCGGCAGCTCGCCGCTGATAAAAATAAGGCGCCTTACATCGGTTGGGTGGATTTTGAAGACTATTGCAAGGAAGCAGGGCTGAATGACCCACTTCAATTTCAAGAGTATGCAGACACCCTTACATTTCTTGGTGAATGCCTTCACATTTCCGAGAACGAGAATCACGAACTTTGCAATTATGTCTTCTTGCGCCCGCTTTGGCTTATTGATGCGCTATACTTGTTGCTGAATCATCCTATCATCATCTCCCAAGATGGAATTTTTTCTGCTTTAAACCTCCGAAAAATCTGGTCTGGTGAAGAGTACCGGGGTATGCACGTGCGCCTTATTGATCTCTTGATTCATTTTCATCTGTGTTACAAGGTGACAGGTGAAGCCAGGTATATCGTTCCGCAGCGTCTGCCTAGCGTCGGCACTTACGAACCGGACATTTATCAGTTCAGTAAATACAATGATCCACTTGCGGTGCTTTATGAATACTCTTTCATGCCAAAAGGTACATTAACCCAATTGACCTGTCGGCTTCACACGCTTATCGAAGAAATTGAAGGCAAACAGCAAGTCTGGAACGAAGCCGTCCTTTTCCGCTTGCATCGAGGGGAGGCAAAAGCCTATGTTAGAGAGGTCTACGCCCATCACAAAATTCGTATTGAAGTCGTCGGAAAAGACCGGCAGGAATTGCTCAACAGGATTATGGATGCCTTGGATGAAATTAATAAAAAGCCCCACTATGAGAATCTGGAAATACAAAAAAAGGTAGCTTGCTGCTGCCCTGAATGCATGGATGAACCTTATTACCATGATTATGAATACCTGATTAAACGGTTGAGTAAGGGCAAGGACGAGGTCGAATGCAAAAAAAGTACGGAACCTGTGAATATCCGCGAGATACTTAGGCACGTGGGTATCAGGACGCCCTTGGCGAAGCTGAAAAAGGAAGTCCACTCGCTGGTGGCAGCCGACCGGAAAAAGGAAGCCCTAGAATTGTTGCGGAAGGAGCTTTCGCACGACAACCGGGTTTGGGCGCTTTCGGGTCATCGAAGCGCTTTCATACGGGATGAAATTTTTGGCATCGTGAGCGAAGAAGACTCGAGTTTGCAGGATAACCGGCTGACGCAGCGGATTTTGATGCTGTTGGATGAGTTGCCGGAGGCTTGAAACCCTTGCCATTACTGCAAAAACCCATTCTTCACCCAGCAATCAATCTTATTTATCAACTCATCGGACAATTTTCCAGCCTTCGGCATTCCAATGCAGCCGCTGCCAAAATGAATGCTGCAAAGGGCTTCACCATTGGTAAAAGCTTCTTTTGCAAGGCTGAAAGTGGAGAGGTCAATGCTGCTTGCCTGGGTGGCAACGTCATGGCAACCAGCAGTGGCGCAGTTAGCGTCGAGAATGGCTTTGATGCTGGCGGCGTACGTGTTTTGCGTGGAATCAATTTGGCTGCAATCCGCTTGGGTTGCGTAGTCGGCGTTCACGGCGTCGTAAGCGCAGGCAGCAAAAAGAAGCGGGAAAAGAATCAGAAGGGAAAAGACGATTGCGTTTTTCATGGCAATTGGGTTGAGTAGTTGAAGAAATATCCGGGCAAAACTAAAAGCCTGAGAAATCGGGAGATGTTTAGAATCCCCTTCCCATTCAGCATTTAGTTTTTCGCTTTCAGGCAATTATTTGCCAACGCCCCGCAACCTGTTTTTACCAAGCTTCGCTTCATTTTGAACTTGCGCCCAACATTGCCTTTTTACAAGCAATCCCAAACCTGCCAACTCATCACGTTCATCTCAAAAAGACTTGCCAAATGAAAATTCTATCGCTCATCATCATCATCATCTGGGCGCTTTGTACTTACGAATGCACCCCACCGGCAGAGCAAAAACCTGTTGACCTGGGCTTGACCAAAGCCGACGTCCTCGGCGTCACCGAAGAAGGCGGCGTGACCAAAGTTCATCTTTCCTTGCAGCGAGCGGACATCAGCAAGCTCACCGGCGCAGGCTCCAACGTCACCTTCGAGCAAAAAGGCGATGCCATTGCCATGCGCCGACCAAACGGCGTGGGCGGCGAGTGGGATTGCAGTTGCGCCAGCGTCGGCGGCGATGCTGCGACGGGTGGCTGCCGGGCGGTCGTCATCGGCAATTTCCTGAATTGCCAGACCAACGGCTGCACGGGGACTTGCAACCTGACCATCGTTATCAATGATTTGAAGGCTTTTGTGAAGTTTTGGTGAAAAAAGTTGATAAGGGTTGATAAGGGTTTATGTGGTTGATAATCAACCCTCATTAACCTCTTATCAACCTTCAGGTAGTCAACCACTAAAGTGTTGTTGAATGGGGATGGAATACAAAAGTTCTTTGA
>CAZHLB010000499.1:0-5449 GCA_964533005.1 uncultured Saprospiraceae bacterium | reverse complement strand
GGTTTGGTCAATCACCTCGAAGCCGGGCGAAATGGAAAACCGAAACCGGTCGCCCTGGCGAACGCCGCCTGCCAAAACCAGTGTCTTCTCATCCTCGCTGCCCACCAGCGGCGAACGCAGAACGGTAGTGCCGTCTTCCCGCAAAATCTGAAAAGGATACTGTGCGCTGATGGTGCTGAGGCTTTTGCCTTTGATTTCCGAGTTGTCGAAGTAGCCGAAATAGTTGGTGAAGACGTCCAGCGCCGGCTCATTATTGATAGTATAGACGACGTTGCCTTCGGCGTGAGTGATGACGTTTTCCATGCCCACTGCCTCCCAACCGCTGGTGGCAAGCCCTTTTATCTCCACTTTGTCGTGGTCTAAAACCAGTGCGACGATGCCGTTTTCAGTCACCCCTTCCCGGCTGAAGGCTAATGTCTTTTTGACTTGCAAATCGTCGCCTGCCAAGCCGCCGAAAATCGGGGCTTCGCCGCCGATGCCTGCTTTCAAGCCATACACAATCTGCTCGGCATCCACCGTCACGCCGCCGGAAGCGACAATCAATGCCGGATTGGCGAAGCGTTCCCGGGCAAAATTCCCTGCAAGTTTGCTGACATGGAAAGGGTTCTTGGCGCAATAATCCGAGTGAAAAACGCTGTAAGCCTGCCGGTCGAGGTCGAGCAACATGCCCACCAGAGCGCCGTCGAAAACTTCTTCGTTCAAAATTTCACCTGCCGTCGAGCAGCCGTACAGGTCAATGTCGAAGTCGTCGAACAGGGCGCTGACTGCTTTCAAATCAAAGGTGATGGGCGAAAAAACGAGGGCGAGGGTTGGGTGGAAGTCCTCCTGGCGGCAGCGCCGGATATGGGCTTCCAATTCTTGGATGGACGATGCGCAAACGGTTTCTACTTTCATGGACAGACGTTTTGATGGTAAAAAAAGAATGGCTCTTGCTCGTGCGGAGTCTTTGCAAGAGGCGGATGTGCATAGTCCTTTGTTTTTGCGAAGTATGAGGGAGGGGAAAATTGGTAGAGAAGGGAACAATTGAAGTGCAAAGTGCAGACGGCAAAAAAAATGCCAGCGACCCGTTCAGCGAACCCGCAAAAAGGCGCTCGCCAATTCCAAGCCCCTGATTTGCGCAGCCACGTAATCTTGCAATTCCTCATAGCTGCCTTGTGCGTGCCGCAAAAAACCGGAAGCCTGACCATAGACGCTTGGCAATTCCACTTTGTTGATGAGCCAATAGCCGTCGAGGAAACTTTGAATGCCGCCGGAAATGATGACCTGCCCGCACCGCATCCGCTCGCCCAACCCGGCTTTGATTTGATTGACAAACTGCACCATCTCCGCCGCCGTGTGCCCCACCCGGGCGAGGTGGGCGAAAATTTCTTGCTTCACCGGGTCGCTGCGGTGCAATTCCAGTTTGGCGAAATTGGTGCCGCCGCCTGCGGCAAAATCCACCGCTTGCAGGGGCAATTGAAACAGAGCTTTCAGGCTTTCATAGCCCATGCCTTGACCTACTTCTTTGACTATCAATGGGGTTTGGCTCTTTTCTAAAAACTCGGCAATCGTTTCTATCGGCGGTCTTTCGAAGCGGTCGCCTTCCGGTTGCAGCCATTCCTGTAAAGGATTGACGTGAATAATCAAGCCGTCCGCCTGCAATTTTTCGAGCAACCCGTCCACCCGCTGCCACTCATTTTTTGCCAAAAGCTGCTCCACCTGCGCCACGCCAAGGTTGGCAAAAAGCGGCAGGTCGTTGCCCATCAAATGCCGCACGGCAAAATCTTCCAGCCTTTCGTCGCTGAACAAAAGCGAGCGGCACGAACCTAAACCCATGCCCAAGCCAAATTCTCCGCAAGCCCGTGCTAAGTTGTGGTTGATGGTGTGCGCCCAATCGGTGCCGCCGGTCATGCTGCTGACCCAAATGGGTGCTTTCAAAGTTTTACCCAAAAAAGAAATTGGTGGCAGGCTGCCAGGTTTGGGATGTGCGGCGAGCAACGGTTCATAGGAAAAGCGCCCGTCCAGTTCGACTTGCGCTACCTGCGATTGGAAGGCTAATTCGATGTGGTCACGCTTGCGGGCGGCGGCGGTGGGGTCGTCGTTTTCGGCGGGGAGGGTTGGGAGGGGCGCTGGTTTTTGTTCGAGCTTGTCCATTTTCAGCATTTCATTGGCAAAAAGCTGACAGGCAGTTTTTGAAGGCAAAACACTCATCAGCTTTAGCGGGCGAAAGTATCCCAATCAAGCAAAACCCGAACAACCCAAGCCCGGCGAGGTTGCCAAATTTACCCGGCATAGAATTCAGCAGGCTAAATTTTGGAAAAGCCACTATTTTGGTCACGTTGAAAGAGAGTGAGAGGGGTGAGAGGGGGTGAGAGCGTGAGAAACTCTCACGCTCTCACTCCTCTCACCCGCTCACTCTCTCACTCTCTTAATTTTTCCAATCATGACAAGTACGACAACTGAACTGCGCCCCTGGCTGAAAAACTACCCGAAGGGCGTTCCCGCCAACATTGACGCTGATGCCTATCCTTCGCTGACGGCGTTTTTTGACGAAACCTTTCAAAAATTCGCAGCCAAACCTGCCTTCTCCTGCATGGGCAAGGAGCTGAGTTTCGAGCAAATTGACCGGCTTTCCCGGCAATTCGGAGCCTACCTGCATTCGAGAGGTTTGGAGCCGGGCGACAAAATTGCCCTGATGATGCCCAACCTTTTGCAATACCCGATTGCCATGTTCGGCGCCTTGCGGGCGGGGCTGCTCATCGTGAACACTAACCCGCTTTACACGCCTCGTGAAATGCGGCATCAATTCACGGACGCAGGCGTGAAGGCTATCGTGATTGCTGAAAATTTTGCCCACAACCTCCAGCAAGTTCTGCCAGACACGCAAATCAAAACCATCATCGTCACCAGCATTGGCGAGCTATTGGGCTTTCCGAAGGGCAACATTGTCAATTTCGTGATTCGAAAAATCAAGCGCATGGTGCCGAAATACGAACTGCCCAATGTGGTCAATTTCAAGGATGCGCTGAACCAAGGCAAGCGGTTCACCATCAAACCATTCAAGGTAAATTCGGACGACGTGGTTTGCCTGCAATACACCGGCGGCACCACCGGCGTGTCGAAAGGAACGATGCTCACCCACCGCAACCTCGTGGGGAACATGATGCAAATCAAAGCCTGCATCCCGCCCTTTTTCAAGGAAGGCGAAGAGGTTGCCCTGTCGCCGCTGCCGATGTATCACATTTTTGCCTTTTCGGTCAATTGCATGGCGCTGATGAGTTTTGGCGCACTGAACGTTTTGGTGGTCAATGCCAAGGATTTGCCCTCGGTGATGAAGGAGTTCAAGCACTACAAAATCACTTGTATGACTGGAGTCAACACGCTTTTCAACGCCTTGATGAACCGCCCGGAATTTGCGCAGCTGGATTTCAGCGCCATGAAATTCGCCCTCGGCGGTGGCATGGCTGTCCAACGCCCGGTGGCGGAAAAATGGCAAAAAGTCACTGGGGCGCCGCTCGTCGAAGGCTACGGCATGACCGAATCTTCGCCCCTCGCCAGCGTGAACCCGCTCGATGGCACCGGCAAACTCGGCTCCATTGGCATGCCCGCTCCCTCGACCGATATGCGCATTGTGGACGAAAACGGCAACCCTTTGCCGCTGGGCGAAGTCGGCGAAATTCAAATCAAAGGACCGCAAGTGATGAAGGGCTACTACAACCGCCCCGACGCCACCGCCGAAACCATCAAAGACGGCTGGCTCTGCACCGGCGACCTCGGAATCATGCACCCCGACGGCTATTTTCAAATTGTGGACAGGAAAAAAGACATGATTCTGGTCTCCGGTTTCAACGTCTATCCCAATGAAATTGAGGAAGTTGTAGCCGCTCACCCGAAGGTTTTAGAAGCCGCCGCCATCGGCATAGACGACGAAAAATCGGGCGAGGTGGTGAAGCTTTTCATCGTGAAAAAAGACGAGTCGCTCACGGCGCAGGAGGTGATTTCTTATTGCCGGGAAAACATGACGGGGTACAAAGTGCCGAAGCACGTGGAGTTCAGGAAGGACTTGCCCAAGTCGAACGTCGGTAAGATTTTGCGGCGGGAGTTGCGGGAGAAAAAGTGAGGCAAGAAACTGTTTGAACAACAAGGCTGAAAAACTACCTTTGAAAGAAAAAACTTCAGACCATGTTTCGGATAAAAAATTCGCCCATTCATTCAGACTATTACAAATACCCTTCTAACGACGGCGAACCTATGGCAGAAACTACCAAACACTTCCGGTGGATAGTGTTCATCAAAGAGAACCTTGAAATGCTCACGCTGGGCAAAGACGTCTTCGTGGCGGGCGACCTTTTGTGGTATCCCTTGCGAGGGCAAGTCAACATTTGCAAAGCGCCCGACGTGATGGTGGTCATCGGCAGACCCAAAGGCGACAGGCTTTCCTACCTGCAATGGCACGAAGCCAACATGCCACCCCAGGTGGTCTTCGAGATATTCTCAAAGAGCAACCGCCGCAGGCGCAACAAGGAAGACTTGCTTGAATTTTACGAGCAATTCGGCGTCGAGGAATACTACACCTACGACCCCGACCGGAACACTTTCGTGATTCGGGTGCTGCACGGAAACAAGTTTACAGCACTGGAAGGCGTCCCAAGATGGGTCAGTCCCTTGCTGGGCATCACTTTCGAGTGGAGCGAGCAAGGCTTCAAAATCTTCCACCCCGACGGGCGGGAATTTGTCGGTTTTGAAGAATTGGAAAGGGAAAACCAAGACTTGAAAAAGCAATATTCCGAAGTCATGCAACTTCGGGCGCAGGAGCGCAAGCGCTTTTTGCAAGTTGAAATCGAAGCAAGGCAGGCTCGCCTGGAAGTTGAAACCGAAAGGCAAAAAGTCGAAGCTGAAAAGCAACGAGCCGAGGTTGAAAAGCAACGAGCCGAAACTGAAAAGCAACGAGCCGAAGCTGAAAAGCAACGAGCCGAAGCTGCCGAGCAACAATTTCTCGCTTCGGAAAATCAACGAAAACGCCTGGCGGAAAAGTTGAAAGAACTGGGCATTGACCCAAGCAAGTTCTGACGCCCATCCGTATTTCCGACTGCGCAAAGTGACCGGGGGATTTTGAGTCGCCCGGTCACTTTCATTTTCAAACCTGCCATGAAAAAGTCCTCCATTTTTTCCCTCGCATTTTTTGCCTGCACCCTCCTTTTCAGCCAGCAAGACGAAACGCTTTTTGGCAAAAACGGCTTGCGCCTCACCGGCGCCTGGGGCGGCACAAACATCGGCTTGACGCATTTCCGGGACGAAGGCGCCGTGACCAACGGCGGCTTCCTCGGCTTGGAATTCAACAAGCTGGTGCTAATCGGCTTCGGCGGCATGGAAACTTCGGAATCGGTGAATTTTAGCCAAAATGTGCCCGGCAGTTTCGACTTCGACTGCGGCGGATTTTTGGTGCAATTCACACCTCGAAGCCACCGGG
>CAZHLB010000498.1:0-5449 GCA_964533005.1 uncultured Saprospiraceae bacterium | reverse complement strand
AATCCGCCCAATCCGTGTCATCCGTGTTCCCATCCTCCCCGCGTCTCAAAAGTGTACTCACTTTGCATCCCTGGCTGGAACAACACCAGCTAAATTCGGTTCCTCCCCTGTTTTTTTTGGTTTTTTCGAGGTGTCACCTTTATGCTCGAATCTATATCTCCAAGACATGAAAACACAAGAAATCTGCCCCATCTGCGGGCAACATCATGACTACCTGCTACGCCATTTCCACCCCGATTTGGACAAGCCGCTGCTTGAAAAACTCGCCGAAGAAGCTCCCGGCTGGCAACCTGAAATGGGCGCTTGCACCCGCTGCCTCGACCAGGCGCACCGGGCATTCCAACGTTGCTTTTTCGAGGGAACCGGCGAGCCGGGCGAAGTCAACGGCTACAAAATCCTGCCGACCCCGGTGCGCCTGTTCGCCAACGAAAAATGGACAGGCAAGGGCGTGACCATCTGCTTCATTGACAGCGGTTTTTACCTGCACCCCGATTTGATTTTTCCCAAAAACCGCATCCTGAAACTGCTCGACGTCACCCAACCCGACCGGGGCGAGGACTATTTTTCGCAACCCAACGGCAATGCCTGGCACGGCACGATGACCTCCGTCGTTGCTGCCGGAAACGGGCATTTGAGCGCAGGAACTGTCCGCACTTCAAGTGCTGACAGGTCTGAAAACGCTGCCGGAATGTACCGGGGCATTGCCTCCAGCGCAAACCTCATCCTACTCAAAGTCACTGACAACGAAGGCGTTATCCGTGCCGAAAACATCGTCCGGGCGCTCGATTGGGCGGTGAAAAACAGCCGCAAGTACCACATCAAAATCATCAACCTCAGCGTCTATGACGACGAAATTGGCTCGTGGCAAACCAGTGAAATTGACCGGGCAGTGGAGCGGGCGGTGGCAAAAGGCATCACCGTCGTCGCTGCCGCCGGCAACGACCCAGATGCCCCGCTCCGACCGCCAGCCAATGCTCCACACGCTCTCACCGTTGGTGGCTTGAACGACCGGAATACGCTCGACCCGCTGCTCAACACGTTGTATCATAGCACTTTCGGCGAGACGGTTGACCAATTTCAAAAGCCCGACCTCATCGCTCCGGCAATCTGGCTCGCAGCGCCCATTCTTCCCGGCACGAAAGAGCAGGCAGAAGCGACGGCGCTTTTCGACCTGCTCCATGCGCCCGACGATTTGTTCAAACTGATGTTGGAAACCTATTTGCCCAAAACCCAACTTGACAGCAGGCTGCTTTTTGAAAATCACGAAGCCATCCGCACCGCCATTGCCGAGCGAATTGACCAGGCGAAATACATCTCGCCCAACTATCAACACGCCGACGGCACGAGCTTCGCCGCCCCGATTGTATGCTCGGTGATTGCCCAAATGCTCGAAGCCAACCCTCGCCTCGCCCCGGCGACTATTCGTGAAATCCTGCTCGTCACCGCTCGAAAACTGCCCGGCGAGCAAGCCGAGCGCCAGGGCTGGGGCGTCGTGCAGCCAGCCCATGCCGTGCAAATGGCTGCCGGTTTGCCGCTTTCGCCGCTGCCCGGCATCACTCCGGTCGTGGATTACCGGCGCATGGCAATTGATTTTTACCTCCAGCATCCGACTGCCCGGCAGGTGGAATTGACTGGCGATTTTTTTCAATGGAAAGAGCGCAAAGCGTTGGAAACCAATGGAGTGCCAGGGCTTTGGCAAGCCAGTGTCCCGCTCCGGGCGAGCGGCACTTACCGCTACAAGTTCGTGATTGATAAAAGGGAATGGACGAGCGACCCGAGGAATTTGTACCGGGAAGGGGATGGGTTTGGCGGGTTTAACAGCAAGCTGATTGTGTTGTGAGCGAAGTCAATTGACGGCAAATTCAGTCAACTTGCGATGCACCGGCGGGAAATAGGCAAGCACGATTTCAGATTTGGGAATGCCTTTTTCAACCAACAAATTGGCAAAACCAGCTTCCGTCGTGTCTTTCTGTATCCAGATTTTATCGTCAATGATATCGGCGTGAATTGGTACGCTGAATATCTTGGAATTGTCTTGCCATCCCAACCAAAGGAATTGATAATGATGATTTTTTTCGTCGGCGACAATATGCGGTTGAATATCGAGGCTGGTTTGCCCGAAATAGCTTTTGTATTCTTCCAGCGCATCGAGGATGGCACGGCGGAGCTTGCTTATTTTATCCATTGTTCGATTTCTTCTTTATCAATGTTCACAAGGATTAGCCGCATCCCTATTCGCTCAATGGAGCCGCTAATAACCTTGCTTTTTTGAAAACTGGGATAAACACCAGATGGAACAGCCAGGAACATAGTCCGGTTTGTCTCCGAAACAATCAAAGCCGTTTCATAATCAAAGTATTGACCGAGTGCTTTGTGAAACTCATAAATGATGGAAGGCTGCTCGAATGTTTTTATCTCCACAGCTATCTTTTCCAATCCTTTTTCTGCCAAAATGACTTTCTCCGCACCCAAATCAACGGACACGTTGTCCTCGAGGGGCAGCAAAACCAAGGGGTCATCCGTGATTGTCCAGCCGTCTTTTTCCAAAGCTCGCCTGACGATGAAGTGTATTTTGTCTTTAGCCATGCGTGTAAGTTTTCTTTTTGATGAGTTTCACCGATGCCACAAAGTATCAAACTTCAGCTCGGAAATATTCGTCACGCCCAGACATTGATAGCTATCCGGTCGCATCCCGCCAATCTGGCAAACCACCTCGCAGCTTTGATTTAAGACGTCGTCCGTCCCGTCCGCAAAAGGCGCTTCGGTGGAAAACCAATAGACGCACTCGCCATTGATTTGCGTGGCAAGCAAGGCGATGGCTTGGGTGTTGGTCTTGAACTGAGTGATTTTTTCTTCCATGCAAGCGGCAGGCGAGCAGGCATTGCCGGTGGAAGTTTGATTGCAACTGGCTGAAAGTGCGAGGATTGCACCGAGAGAAAGGAGTAAATTTTTCATCTGGTAATTTTTAGCTGCAAGGTAAATTTTTTAAAAAATCTCCGCCACTGTTACCCCAGTATCAAAAGCCCCCCTGCCCACCACCCGATATTTGCAGCATCAACCAAATGAAAACAGAAACTACTCGCTAACCCAAGCAGTGTCAACATGCAAGACTTCCAAATGTGGCTGCCGGAAACGACCGGCAGCTTTTTCCAAAACCAGATGAAAGAATCCCTGCGAATAGCGCCAGTGCGGGGCGAGTGCTTTTGCCGTCCTGCCTGGTTTTTTTAAAGAATTCAAGTGTTTCGTGAGCACACTTTTTTTTTAAACACATAGTCACATAGAAAACATAGCGTGTTGATTTTCAGTAAACTATGTGTCCTATGTGACTATGTGTTTAAAAAAAATCGTGTTGAAAATTCCACCAAATGAAAGCAATCACATTCTCCCTTTTTCTTTTCATGCTCTGCCTTTGGTCGGGCGTCGCCGGGCAAAATGCTGAGGCGGTTCTGCGGGTGAGCCTGACCGTCGGCGACCTCGACCGGGCAGTGAAGTTTTACACCGAAGTACTTGATTTTCAAAAGGAAAGCGAGTACCGACTGGACGATGAAGCAACACAAAAACTATTCGGCTTGCAGGAAAAAACCGCAGCCGTCCGCATCGCCCACTTGAAAATCGGCGGTGAAACGGTCGAGTTGATGGAGTTCTCCGGCACATCACCCGGCAGGTCAATTCCGGCGGACAGCCGCAGCAACGACGGCTGGTTTCAGCACATCGCCATCGTGGTCAGCGACATGGAATTAGCTTACAAAAAGTTGCGCCAGCACAACGTCGTCCACGTTTCCACCTCGCCGCAAACCCTGCCTGCGTACATCCCGGCTGCTGCTGGCATCAGCGCATTTTACTTCCGTGACCCCGACGGTCACAACCTCGAAATCATCCATTTTCCGCCAGGAAAAGGCAATCCCAAATGGCAGCAGTTGGTAGTTGGCATTTCACAGTCGGTGGCTTCCCAATCACCCATCACCCATCACCCATCACCAGTCACCCTTCACCAATCCCCTTTCCTTGGCATTGACCACACGGCAATCGGCATCGAGGAAACCGGCGATGGCTTTGCCTTCTGGCGAGACATTTTGAAGCTCAAAGTCGCCGGAAACTCTGAAAACTACGGAACGGAACAGGAGCACCTCAACCAAGTCTTCGGCGCTCGCCTGCTCATCACAGGCTTGCAATCGGAGGCTGGTTTCGGGGTGGAATTTTTGGACTACATCGCCCCGCCCGGCGGTCGTCCATACCCGGCGGACAGCCGCCCGACCGACCTCTGGCATTGGCACACGACGTTGAAAGTCAACGAGTTGGAGCAATTACAGGGAGAGCTTTTGTCGGGCGGCTTCCGGCTGATTTCGCAAGGCATCGTCCAGTTGGACAAGAACAAAAAAGCCTTGCTCGTCAGAGACCCCGACGGTCACGCCGTCCTCCTCGAAGAAGAAAAACCTGCCAGTGAACGGTGATTGGTGATTGGGACGTCCCAATCACCAATCACCAATCACCAAATTTTCAATCCATCATTTTCCATCCTCGAAAGCCTTTCGCCGCAGCGGTTCGCACCGGGGCGGCGGGGCTTCGATTTGTCTATCAAAAAGTGTTTCAACCAATGAAAACAACATTTGCATCCATCATTCAACCGCTTGGTTTTCTGTTGTTTATCGCCCTGGTCGCCACCTCCAACATCTCGTGCGACGCCCAGGCGAAAGGCAACCAGTACCTCGTCAACATTGACAAAAAAGGCGTCCTCATCGGCGGCTACGACCCGGTGGCTTATTTCACCGCAGGCAAGCCGGTGATGGGAAATCCGTCCATCAGTACGACCTGGCACGAGGCGACGTACTTGTTTTCCAGCGAGGAAAACAAGCAGCTTTTTGTGGCGAACCCGGAAAAATATGCCCCGCAATTTGGCGGCTACTGCGGCTACGCCGTCTCGCTCGGTCACCTGGCTCCCGTTGATCCGAATTTTTGGGGCATCGTGAACGACCGGCTGATTTTGCAGCACAACATGAAAGCCCTCGACGGCTGGAACAAAAACCCAAACAGCCTGCAACTCGCCGACAAGTATTGGCCCAAGCTGCTCGGCAAAAAAGGCAAGCCCGTCATTCCCGACGAGGAGAAAAAATACCTCGTGAATGTGACCGACGAAGGTTTCATCGCAGAAGGCTACGACGTGGTCGCCTATTTCACCGACAACAAACCTGTGAAGGGCGACCCCAACATTGTGAAGCTTTACAACGGCGCTTTTTACTCGTTCGCCAGCGAGGAGCACAAGCAAATGTTCGGCGCTGACCCGATGAAATACATGCCACAATACGGCGGCTACTGTGCTTATGCCTTGAGCAAGAACAAGTTGCGCCCAATCAATCCCAAATATTTCCAGTTCGTGGACGGTAGGTTGATGCTGCAACATTCGCAGGATGCGATAGAATTATTAAGCGAAGACATACCAGGCAACACGAAA
>CAZHLB010000497.1:0-5449 GCA_964533005.1 uncultured Saprospiraceae bacterium | reverse complement strand
TCCGGGTTTCTTTCCATTTTGACCAAAATATCCAGTAAAAACTGCTCCCGCACCCTCCCGACCGGCGGCACCGAGGGACCCAAAACCCGGTCGCCCAATTTTTCCCGCAATATTTTGACGAAGACCGAAGCGCCCCGGTTGAGCACATCCGGCTTTTTGTGCTTGAGGGTGATTTTGATGAGGCGGGTGAACGGCGGGTAGCCAAAAGACTTGCGCTCCATGATTTCCCGCTCGAAAAAACTGCGAAAGTCGTTGTCCAGCACCTCCCGCAGCACCGGGTGCGCCACGTTCATCGCCTGCACGATGACCTTGCCCCGCTTGCCTTTCCGACCCGCCCGACCTGCCACCTGCGTGATGAGTTGAAATCCCCGCTCGCTCGAACGGAAGTCAGGATACTGCAAAAGTTGGTCTGCGCTCAGGACGCCGACGATGCCAACGTTCTCAAAATCAAGCCCTTTGGTCACCATTTGCGTCCCGACCAGCACATCGAGGCGGCGCTCTTCGAAGTCATTGATGATGCGGGCGTGGGCGTCTTTGCTGCGCACGGAATCCAAATCCATGCGACCTGCCTGCACGTCGGGGAGGTAGATTTTTAGCTCGTCTTCGATTTTTTCGGTGCCAAAACCTTGCAGTTTCAACTCGATGCCGCCGCAGGCAGGGCAGGTTTTTGGCATCGGAACCTGGTAGCCGCAGTAGTGACAGACGAGGTTTTGGCGAAACTTATGGTAGGTCAAACTCACGTCGCAATTGATGCACTCGGAGTGCCAATTGCAGGTCATGCAGCGCAGGGTCGGCGCATAGCCTCTGCGGTTTTGGAACAAAATCGCCTGCTCGCCACGACCCAGCGCCGCTTTCAATTCGTCGAGCAAAACGGAGGTGAAATGGCTTTGCAACTTGCGCTGTTTCATTTCTTCCTTGGCGTCCACGATGACCATTTCCGGCAGTTCGATGCCGCCGAAGCGCTCCGGCATTTCCACCAAACCATACTTCCCGGTTTTTGCATTGTGAAAAGTTTCGACCGCAGGCGTCGCCGTGCCGAGCAGGACTTTTGCGCCGTGCAGGTGCGCCAGGTAAATGGCTGCGTCCCTGCCATGATAGCGAGGGGAAGGTTCTGTCTGTTTGAACGAAGGGTCGTGCTCCTCGTCCACGATGACCAGACCGAGTTTTTGAAACGGAAGAAAAAGGGCAGAGCGAGCGCCGAGGATGCAGTTGGCGGTGGTGACTGGTGACTGGTGATTGGTGATTGGGGGTGGCGAGCCGACGGCAAATTCCGAGCTATTTTTTGCAGACAAATCACTGCCATTGCCAGCCGCAAATTGCCAACTGCCAACTGCCAATTGCCAAAGCTCGACCCGGTCATTCTGCGAAATGCGGTGGTGATAAACATTGATTTGGCTGCCAAAAACCTTCTGCAAACGCTGGATGATTTGCGTGGTAAGCGCCACTTCCGGCAGCAGGTAAAGCACCTGTTCGCCTCGTTCCAAAGCTTCCCGGATGAGTTCGATATAAACCCTCGTCTTGCCGCTACCGGTGACGCCTTGCAACAGAACAACTTGCTTTTCAGCGAATTGCGAGCGGATTTCGGCGAGGGCACGGACTTGCTGGGGCGCTAATTCATCGGCTTGCGCAAGTTCTTCTTCATAGGCTCCCAAGCGGCTGACTTCTTTTTCAAAAAACTCGAAAATGCCCTTTTTTGCCAGTGCTTGCAGCACGGATGCGTCCACGCCTGCCTTTTTGTACAATGCCTGGCGAAGCACCCCGGCGTCGGTTTCGAGCGGCAGGTTTTGATTTTTGCAAAGCTGGACGTAGGTGACGAGCGTCTCCACTTGCCGGGTCGCTTTCGAGCAAAGGTCGAATGCCTGCGCCAGCGTTTCCGGCTGCAAACGATAGGATTCGGCGAGGCGGACGCAGGCGACTTTTTTCGGGGCGTATTTTTCCAGCATTTCCTCGTAGAGGTAAATCACCTTCTTTTCCAGCAGGCGCTTGATGAGCGGCATCACGGTTTTTTGGTTCAAAATCTTGCGCACATCTTCGATGGTCACGCTTTCCTGGAGGCTGAGCGCCTCGCCGATGAGGTATTCTTTGTCGGTCAAGCCGTCTAAATTGTCTTGGTAAATCGGGCTGAGCACGAGGCGGCGCTCGCTGGCGAGCTTCAAATTGGCGGGCACGGCGGCTTCCATCACCTCGCCGAGGGTACAGGCATAGTAATCGGAAAGCCATTGCCAAAACTGGAAAGTGCGCTCGTTGAGCAAGGGTACTTCGTCAATCACTGCTTGAATTTCCTTGATTTTATGTGGCGGCGCTTGCCGGTGGACTTTCATCACCAGCCCGGCGTAGTGCTTGTTTGCGCCAAATTGCACCTCGACCCGGACGCCTGTTTTCACCTGCGGAACAAGCTCCTCCGGCACGGAATAGGTGTAAGGTTTGGGCACTGCGAGCGGCAGGATGACGTCGGCGAAAGTGCTGGAAGCGAGGACGGGATGGTATGTTTCCATTTTTGAGCAAGCCAAGTGGTTGTCGGGGTGCGGCTCAAAAATGCCAGATTTTGTTGGAAAAAATCATTTTTGGATTGAAACTGTTTGAATTTGTTTGAATTGCTGGCAAGCGGCAATTACTTTTAACCGGGGCAAAGGAAAACCGCTGGACGCTGCAATGCCGAATTCTTCTTTTAACCTTCCATCCAAAACTTCTTTCCATGGAAAATCAACAAGAAAAAACTGCACAGCCAAGCGACAAGGATTCGTCGCCGCACCATCCGCACGACTTGCTTTTCAAAGCCGTTTTCAAACGCACGAACAACGTCCGGTCGCTCTTGAAAACTAAAACTCCCGCAAATATCCTCGCCGTCCTCGACCTCGACACCCTGCGGCTGGACGACGGCAGCTACGTGGACGAAAATTTTCAGGAAGACATCACCGACGTAGTCGTTCTCTGCGATACGATTCACAAAAAACCGGTGCAGTTCCCTTTCATTTTCGAGCACAAATCGGACATCCCATCTTATGCGCCATTTCAAGTCATGCACTACCAAGACAGGCTCTGGCTACGGCAAATCCAGGCAAAAGACATGAAGCCCACGCCCATCGTGCCCGTGCTTTTTTATCATGGTAAAAAGCCGTGGACAATCAAGCCATGGAAAGCCTACCTGCGAGGTTGGGACGAAGTTTTCGCTCCGTTCACGCCTTCGGGCGGTTGTATATTCATTGACTTGTCGGGCATGACGGACGAGGAAATCATGCACTACGAAGAGGGTTTTATGGTCACTGCCTTGCTGATGATGAAACATCGCTTCGAGCGGGAATACCTGTTTGACAAGTGCGGCGAGATATTTAGTTTTGTAGCAACAGACAAGAATGAATTGCCGGAAACCCGGATTGCCAACCTAAGATTTGCACTGAATTATCTTCGGAGCATCGAGGCTGACAACTGGGATAAAATCATAAAAAAACTTAGAAAGATGGAATACGTGAGCCAAACCGCAGAACTTGATGAATACATCAGAAATGAAGGCTACAAAGTAGGCTGGAAAGAAGGCAAGCAAGAAGGCTTGCAGAAAGGCAAACTGCAAGGCAAAGATGAAGAAGCCACCGCCATTCTGTATTCCCTCTTCGAGCATTTTCCTGATGCGAGCGACGAAGCCATTGCCCGCATGAGCGCCAAGCCCGTCGAATTCGTCGCCCGGGTGCGCAAACAATGGAAGCAAGCTCAGGGCAAATAGTTGACTGGCTGGCTTTTCCCGACTTGCATTTGCGCAAGTTTTACGACAAGGCTGCACTCGGCGTGATGTCGGGGCAGCCTTGTCGTTTTTCTCAAAACTTCACCACCCGGCTCGTCCAAACCTTCCCTCCACTTTCAATTTTGAGAAAATAAACCCCGCCCTCCAAGCCGCTCAAATCCATCCGCCGGAAATTTTCCTGGCTGATTTTGCTGAAAAATTGCTGTCTGACTACCCTGCCGTTCGTGTCGAGCAAGGAAAAAGCGGCGGCTTCGGGCAGGCAGTTTTCCCAGGTGACTTGCAAGAAATCATTCACCGGATTTGGCGAAAGGGAAAACTCGCAGGCAGCCGGTTCGGAGGTGGGCGAGAAAAACTCGGTGTCTGCCCACCAGGTGGTAGCGTGTTGAATTTCAGCGATTTCCGCCAGGGTAGCCACCGCCGCTTGCACGACCCGGCGCATGAAAGTGAAGTCCAGCGTCTCGATTTTGTCGTTGGGCGTGTGGTAATTCGGGTTGCGATAATTAGCGCCATCGGTCAGCATCAGCGCCGGGATGCCGCCCAGCCAAAAATAGGCGTGGTCGCTGCGAGCGAGGTCGGGCGTGATGATTTGCCAGTTTGCCGGGGCTTGAATGGAAATGCGGCGCAGGTCGGGAACGTAGTGCGCAGCGGCGGAATCGTAGGCTGCCTGGAGCGTGGCGGAGTTGCCGTCGGCGATGTTGGTGATGAAATTTCCCCGGTTTTGGTCGGCGAGCACCTGGTTGTAAGCCACCGGGAAAATGATGCCGAAGCCCGGCGGAAACTGCTGAGTATTAGGCGCTTCCGAATAATAGCCAATCATCTCGAAATTCAGAACGCCCTCGATGGTCTCGCTTGGCAGGATGCCTTGCTGGACGTACTTGCTGCTGCCAATCAGCCCTTCCTCTTCCAAATCGAAACCGATGAATTTGATGCTTTTTTTGAAGCTGTACGGCGACAGCACCCGCAAAGCTTCGAGCACGCCCGCCACCGCCGAGCCGTTGTCGTCCGCTCCCGGCGCATCGTTCACCGTATCGAAATGACCGTCAATGATGTAGGTCGAGCTTTCGTTTTCCGTGCCGATGAGCCTGCCGATGATGTTGTCTGCGCCGTAATTTCCGAAGAGAAATTCTTGCAGGTAAGTCTCCAGGTGGCTGTCCAAAAACTTGAAATAGAGCAAATCTTTCACCTCTTGCAAGTGTGCCGCCCCAGCCGTCCGGTGGCGAATACCTTGAATGAAAGTGAGGTCGCCGTTCAGCATGGCGCTGTCCACCTGGTCAACAATCGCCTGGATGTCAACAGGTTGGAGGTCGTCCGCCACGAGTTGCAGGCGGAAATCGGGCATGGCGGTGGCGTAGGCGGTGAAATCCCATTCGACGCTTTTGCCAGCACCGGGGGCGATGCCAGCGCCGAGGTCGCCGGTAGCGTTGGCGGTGTTGTAGTCGAAAACTTGCCCGCCTCGTGCCGCCGCACGAAAGCTGACGGTGACCGGGTCGCCCTCGGCGTCGGCGAGGTCGAAACTGATGTTCAGCTTGTTGTTTGCGCCAAGCGCAACTTGCACGTTGGTGATGGTGGGCGGCAGGTTTTGGCAAAAAAGAGCGGTGGAAAATAGCGTGGCGAAGAAGGTCAGATTGCTTTTCATGACAATGATGAATTCGGCAAGTTCAACTTTGGAGCGGCGGGGTTTTGAAACCCCGCATTTCTGAAACGCAATGCGGG